>NZ_JBHVER010000093.1:0-29627 GCF_042802195.1 Kitasatospora sp. NPDC057500
CACCGTGACCACGTCGCGCGGCACGAAGACGGCCTCGCCGCCCTGCCGTCCGCCGCCGAAGGCGCTCACCGCGGACGTCTGCTTCGAGGCCCAGGTGTGCGGCACGGTCCTCGGGGCCGGCGACGACCCGGAGGCGCGCCCGGCAGTCGGTGGCCGGGCGGCGGAACGGCCGGTCCGAGCCCGCGCGGCGCAAACCCGTGCGACGGGCCGCCCGCGCGACGGAACGGCGGCGGGCCCGGCCCCGGGGGACCGGACCCGCCGCCGGCGCGAGCGGTGCGTGCCAGGACGCGCCTCAGCCGTTCCAGGGCGCCGTCGGCCACCAGATGTAGTCGAGCCTGCCGAGCAGCCGGACGTCCCAGTAGATCACCGTGAACGCGCCCGCCACCAGGAACGCGGAGGCGGTCAGCGTCGCCGCCCGGCCCGGCTTGGCGGCCAGCCAGCGATGCACGGGCGCGCCGAGGACGAAGGACAGCAGCAGGAACAGCAGCGCCATCACCAGGATGTTGCCGATCGACTGCAGCGAGAACGCCACCGCCCCGTACAGCGGGTTGTGCTCCACCGCCGCATGCCGGAACAGGTTGCGGAACAGCGGGTACGGGCGGCCGATCAGGAAGCCGCCGACCAGCGCGCCGACCAGCACCAGCGGGGCGTTCGGGAACCGGGCGGCCACCCGCTTCAGCGGGTCGGGCAGCACCCCGGCCGCAGCCAGTCCGATCACCAGCATCACCAGGCCGACCAGCCCGTACACGATCATCGCCTGGAGCATCCGCGGCGAGATCGACCCGTGCACGGGCGCGGTCGAGAACTGCGGCATGCGGGTGCCGAACAGGCCGACCAGCACCCCGTAGCCGGCCGAGACCGGCAGCATGCCGACCGTCAGCCAGCCCAGCGGACGCAGCGCGTTCACCAGTCGCTGGCGCCGGGTCAGGCTCATCTGCCCGACCAGCGGACCGACCGCGCCGAACACCGCCACGTTGCAGGCCGTGAACGAGCCGGCCAGACCGGAGACGAAGGCGAACAGCACACCGGCGGAGATGCCGTCCAGCGGCGTGTTCCTGGCGTCGTGACCGAGCAGCTCGCTGGCGGCGCTGAAGCCGATCTTGTCGTCGACCAGCTCCGAGGACCAGGCGTAGGCGAGCAGCAGCCCGCCGAGCAGGCCCAGCAGGACGACCAGCGCGCGGCGCCGCGGGAACAGGCCGTTGACGAACAGCGAGGTGGCGCGCGGGGGCGCGTTCACCGTCCGGCCCGTGATGGTTCCGGTCACGTGGGGTCTCCTCAGCTCGCTGGCCGGGCCGTTCCTGACGGGATGTCAGAAACCGTTGTGCGGGGGGCGTCACAGAGTGTCGTGCATCGCCCCGGCCGGATGACTACTCCCGTGTTGCCCGGCATCGGCACGACGGGAGAAGCACAACGGCCCCCGGGGGTCCGAAGCATGAAGCCGGAGAGCGGCGGCCCTCCGGGTGCGCGGCGGGCTGGAGTCAGTGCGTCGAGGCATTCGATGAGATCGCGGCCGGGCCTTCCAGCGGCGCCGGCCACGGTGGGTCGCGCAGCCGCCGTGCCGGCTTCGGGGGCCGAAGGACGCTCGGACCATGCCGCGCCCGGCGAGCTCGGCCGGCCAGCACTCCCGGGCGGCCGTGGTCGCCGCGAGCGACGTCCCGAACCAGCCCGCCTGCTCGCTCCACGACCCGGGCGCCCTCCTCGATCCGAAGGCGAGGAGCCTCCCCGACCGGGAGGTGATGGCCCTGCGCACGGTGAACGGGCGGGACCGCTGAGCAGCAACGGTCCCGCCCGTTCAGCGTGTCGGTCCAGCGCGCTCAGCGGCCGACGAGCGGCTCCACCTCGGCCACGGGCGGCGCGAACGGCCCCCAGGCGAACGCCTCCGCCCACGTCGCGGCCGACTCGCCGGACCACTCCAGACCCTCGATCTGCGCCCGGGTGCGCCGGCCGGTCAGCGATCGGAACACGTTCACCGCCGCCCCGCCGACGGTCGCCGCGGGGGTGCCCTCACCTACCACCCAGGCCCTCCCGGGGGTCTCGATCCGCAGCGCCGGCAGCCCTCCGCCGTGCACCGCCAGACCGAAGCCCATGGTGGACAGGTCCAGCGCGCCGTCGAACGCGGGGTGGGCGGCCGGCTCGACGGGCGCGTCCAGCATCAGCCGCAGGTCCAGCTCGTGCGAGAACACGTCGAGCAGCAGGATCCGCCGGCGCAGCTCCGGGCTGCGGTCCAGGGCCGTGGGCAGCTCGCCGTCCAGCCCGCTCCAGCGCTCCAGCAGCTCGACCGCCGGGACGTCCGCCAGCGGACCCAGGTCGATCTGGTTGTCCTCCAGGGCGCAGAACGACTCGCAGATGTGCACCAGGTGCCCGATCAGGTCCCGCACGCTCCAGTCCGGACAGGCGGGCACGCCGACGGCGTCCGGGTCCGGCAGCGCGGCCACCAGGCCGGCTATCGCCTCACTGGTGTGCCGGTAGACCAGGTACTGCTCGGCCGGGTCGTGCTGATTCTGTGACGCTGTCACGGTCGTCTCCTCCGGTTCCGGGGCGCCTCGCGGGCGCCGCCGTCATGATGGGGTCCGTTCACTCCCCGTACCTGCCTGACGTGTCGCCGGCAAACCGGGACGGTACAGCCGGTGAACGGCCTCGGCCATGGGCCCCTCAAAACGATGTGTCTGCACCAGAACCCGGCCGAGCCACCCGGCCGGTTCCGACGAAAGTGATGCGGCTGTTCTGGCGGCAGGGCGTGGCCACCACCGGCGTCCAGGACGTCGTCGAGGCCACCGGGCTCAGCCGCTCCAGTCTTCACGCGACCTTCGGTGGCAAGCAGGAGCTCTACCGCGCGGCGCTCGAACACTACGTCAGGGAGCGGTCCCGGCCCCTCCTCGGCCGTCCGGAGGAGGACGACCGCGGCCTGCCGGCCGTCGGCGAGTTCTTCGCCGTGCTGATCGAGAGGCGCTGCACCGGCGAGTTCGCCCGGTGGGGTTGCATGTTCTCCAACGCCCACGCCGGCAGCGAGAACGGCAGCCCTGCGGTGCGCGCCGTCCTCGACCGGCAGCACCGGTACCTGCGCGCCGCCCTCGTGTCGGCGCAGCGGCAGGGCCAGCTCGCCGAGGGCGCCGATCCGGACTCCGCGGCCGACGTCCTGGCCCTCCTGGCACACGGGGTGAACCTGCGCTCCCGCGCCGGAGCGGACGCCCGGGAACTGCGGGCCACCGTCACGGCGGCGATCGCCGCTTTCGCGGCCCCGGCGGCCCCGGCGGCCCGCAGCGGCCAATAGCCGGGCCCCGGCGGACGACCGCCGGGGCCGGCCACCGGAGACCCGCGCCACCTGCTCGTGGCCACTCGCGGCTACTCGCCGATGGCTACTTGCTCACGGCGAAGCGCATCAGGTCCTTCTCGTCGCCCTGCTTGATCTTCCCCGTCTCGTTGATCACCTGGAGCTTCCAGCCCGCGCCCGCCCGTACCGCCTTGGCCACGGCGCAGCCGTTGTCGTTGGTGAGCATGCTGGGCCAGATGTCCGCGACCTGCTGGGTACTGCCACCCGTCGCGTCGTAGACCTTGAAGCTGATGTTGCGGGCGTTCTGGAAGGCACTGCGCTTCTTGTAGGCGGCGGCGACGAACACGATGGACGTGATGTTCGCCGGCACCCGGGCGAACTCGACGGTGACCGTCTCGTCGTCGCCGTCCCCGTGCCCCGTCTGGTTGTCACCGCTGTGGACCAGCGAGCCGTTGCCCAGGGGGTCCAGGGAATCCAGGCCGGCGAGGCGCACGGGCTCGGAGCCCTGCATGGCGATGGCGATCAGATCGAGGTCGGTGCCCTGCTTCTGCCGGAGCTTGCCCAGCAGCCCGCCGCTGCTCCCTGCGGTCGGATCCCAGGAAACCCCGATGGACAGGTGGGTCACCCCGTCCAGATCCGCCGGGCCGTCTTCCTTCGTCAGCGTGATCATGCGTGATCCTCTCGGTGGGGGCGCTGCTACGGGTCCGAGTCACACCACCTGGCAGCGGCGCATCGTCCGACCAGGGCAGACACCGTTTCCCCAGCACCATACCCGCCGCCCTCCCGACCGCCCGGAGCGGGACCGGACGGCGACCGGGGCGCCGGAGGACCTGCGCGCCGCCCGCCCTCGCCACCGCCGAAGGCCCCGCCCGACGCTGAACCGGGCGGACCTCCTCCCCGTGCCCTGAGGGGACGGCATCTGACACCGCGCAGGCCTCACCGCCATCCGACCCCGCCCCGGGTGTCAGCGGACCAGGAGCAGGCCGCAGCTGTAGGCGCGGGCGTGGCCGATGCCCTGGGTGAGCGCTCTGACGAAGGCCCAGCCGGAGAGGACGCGCAGCTGGGCAGCGGCCCCCGCCCGGACGCCTCCCGGACGCCTCCCGGGCGATCCCCCTCCTGCCCGCCCTGGCCCCCGAGGCGCGCGCGAAGTGCGGCCCGGCCGTCGAGGTGACCACCGCCATCCCCACCGACGACCTGTGGATGCGCGACATCGCCCCGGTGTTCCGTCGGGACGGATACGGGGCCTGGACGCCGTGGTCCTCAATCTCAACGGCTGGGGCAACAAGCAGGTCCACCACGACGACGCCCGGGTCGCCGAGCTCCTGGCCGCCCGCCGCGGGCTGCGCCACACCTACGCGGACTTCGTCGGCGAGGGCGGCGAAGACGACGGCCTGGGAACGCCAGGAGCCGGAGTCGGTTCGCGCGCTCAGGCCACTGGGGCCGCGTTCGACGCCCGACACCCGCACCGAGCGGTGGACGGGCAGTTCGTAGCGCTTCTCGTACTCGGTGAGGTACGCGACGACGTGCACCGCGTCCGGGTACTCCTGCCCGGCCCTGCCCGGCCCGGCATCGGGCGCCCGGGCAGGGAAGAGTAGGCGGCGGGCGAGAAGAGCCGCAGGCTCACCCAGTAGTGCTGCCACGCCCCACCCGAAGCGGGCGACGCGTCGAGGATCGCGAAGTCGGGCCCGGCGCGCCGCAGGTAGTAGCCGGCGGCGAGCCCGGCCTGACCGCCGCCGACCACGAGGGCCTGGACGCGCCGTTCGGGGCCGGTCACCGGTCCGCCCCCGTGAACGGCGGGCAGCAGGTGCGGTGTGCCGCGAGGGCGCCCGCGCCGCGCTGCCGGCGGGAACCGGCAGCGGGCGCGGGTGTGCGGTGGAGGCAGGTCACCGGGAGGACTCCACGGCCGGGGTGGCCCGGGTGGTGAACCTGCGGCGCCAGGCGAGGGAGACGTACACGAGGCCGATGAGGACGGGGACCTCGATGAGGGGGCCGACGACGCCGGACAGGGCCTGGCCGGAGGTGACGCCGAAGGTGGCGATGGCGACGGCGATGGCGAGTTCGAAGTTGTTGCCGGCGGCGGTGAACGCCAGGGTGGCGGTGCGGTCGTAGGCGAGGCCGATGGCCTTGCCGAGGGCGAAGGTGCCGAACCACATCACGGCGAAGTAGACCAGCAGCGGCAGGGCGATGCGGGCGACGTCACCGGGCTGGTCGGTGATGGTCCTCCCCTGGAGGGCGAAGAGGATCACGATCGTGAACAGCAGGCCGTAGAGGGCCCAGGGGCCGATCCTCGGCAGGAACTTCTGCTCGTAGGTCTCGCGGCCGAGCTTCTTCTCGCCGAGGCGGCGGGTGAGGAAGCCGGCGAGGAGCGGGATGCCGAGGAAGATCAGGACGTTGACGACGATCTTGCCGACGGAGAAGTGCAGGTCGTCCTGGGCCAGGCCCAGCCAGCCGGGCAGGATGTCGAGGTAGAACCAGCCGAGCAGGCCGAACGCGACGACCTGGAACACGGAGTTGAGGGCGACCAGGACGGCGGCGGCCTCGCGGTCGCCGCAGGCGAGGTCGTTCCAGATGATGACCATCGCGATGCAGCGGGCCAGGCCGACGATGATCAGACCGGTGCGGTACTCGGGCAGGTCGGGCAGGAAGATCCACGCCAGCGCGAACATCAGTGCCGGGCCCAGTACCCAGTTGACGACCAGGCTGGAGGCCATCAGCTTCTTGTCGCCGGTGACGGTGTGCAGCCGGTCGTAGCGGACCTTGGCGAGCACCGGGTACATCATGACCAGCAGGCCGACCGCGATCGGCAGGGACACGCCCCCGACCTCCACCTTCGCGAGGACGTCGTTCAGGCCCGGGATCAGGCGGCCCAGGCCGATGCCCAGGCCCATGGCGATCAGGATCCACACCGCGAGGAACCGGTCCAGGAAGGAGAGCTTGCCGACCAGCCCGGCCTCGGGGGACTCCGGAGGGGCGTCGGTCTTGGTGGCGGTCACGGGCAGGACCTTTTCGTGTCGGCGCACGCGGTGGCGCGGGCGGTGGAGGCGAGGTCGCCGAGGAGGCCGGCGAGGCCGTCCAGGGCTTCGGGGCGGAGCTTGTAGTAGGTGAAGCGGCCGCAGGGCTCGGTGTCGACCAGTCCGGCCTCGCGCAGGATCCTGAGGTGGTTGGACAGGTTGGTCTGCCGGGCGCCGGTCTCCTCGACCAGGTGCGTGGTGCACAGGGCCTCGCGGGCGAGCAGCGTGAGGATGCGCATCCTCAGCGGGTCGGCGACGGCCTTGAGCACGTCCACCGCGTCTTTTGCATCACTATCGACTGACATCACCATGCGGTGATACGTTAGCCGACGCCGGTGGAAGAGCCAAGCCCGCCGCCGCAGAACAGCACTGCAACGAGTTCGCGCCGCCGATGCCGCGGGCCGCGTCCGGGAGCCGGCCGAGCCGATCGGACGCGCAGTGCGGCAACTCCGTCCCGAGGAAGAACGAGATGACGACCCCCTCCCCCGCCGCGTCCGTCCTGTTCGTCTGCGTCCACAACGCCGGCCGCTCGCAGATGGCCGCGGGCTTCCTGCGCCACCTCGCCGGCGACCGCGTCGAGGTCCGCTCCGCCGGCTCGATCCCGGGCGACCGGATCAACCCCTCGGCCGTGGCCGCGATGGCCGAACTGGGCATCGACATCTCGGGCCAGAAGCCGAAGGTGCTGACCACCGAGGCCGTGCAGGCGTCCGACTACGTGATCACCATGGGCTGCGGCGACGCCTGCCCCTACTTCCCCGGCAAGAAGTACCTGGACTGGAAGCTGGAGGACCCGGCCGGCCAGGGCGTCGAGGCCGTGCGCCCCATCCGCGACGAGATCAAGGGCCTCATCGAGAACCTCATCGCCGAGATCGACGCCAAGCAGAAGGCGGAGGACTGAGGGCCGAGACCTGCATGACCGCCGGCCTTCGAGGGCAAAGTCGCGGCCGGCGGGGCCCCGATGACGGCCGCTCACGTCGAGGACCTCCCGGGCCGCCTTTCCATCGGCGCGCCCGGCCCGGAACTCTCCGACGACCTGCGCGCTCAAGCAGCGCCCTCGTCCGCCTCCTCCGCACCGAGGCCGATCTCGCGTCACAGGGCCTTGCCGACAGCACCGGGCCATCGAGGCACGACCTGTCCAAGGTCCTCGACGACGCCGTCTACAACGGTGACGCCAAGGCCTCCACGGGCGTGGAAGGGCGACCTCCCGATCGACGGCAAGGCCACGATCACCCACTCGGTCGCCGTGCACAACAACGCCGTCACCACCACCGACGGCAAGCGCGGCAGCAAGCCGCTGACCGCCCGACGCGGCGTTGCCCACGGCTCCGGACGGCAATCGGGAACGAGCAGCAAGGCCGGCCCTCGCTGAAACACGTTTGAGTGGTTGCCGTGGTGTGCCTGAAGCACGGGTGAGGTCCACCGGATACTCCCTGCGTTCAAGATCGTGGCCATGCGGAACGGCCCGGTGCTGTTCCTCCGTACATGCCCGCCCGGCCTCGTGCCGGGCGGCGGACGAACGGGAGTCACACATGCGCAAGTGGATGAGCCGAAGGACGGCCGCCGTCCTGACGACGGGGGCCGTGGCGATCACGGGCCTGGTCACCGCCTTACCGGCGCAGGCCATCGTCGGGGGTACCGAGTCCACCCGGCCGTATTCGTTCATGGTCTCGCTCCAGTACGACGCTCCCCGCCCGGACGGACACCGGTGCGGGGCCGTGCTCATCGCTCCGCAGTGGGCGGTGACCGCAGGGCACTGCGCCAACACCCCGACGGGCTCGAAGGCGGGCGTTCCCCGCGGCTGGAAGGTCCGCGTCGGGTCGCTGGACGTCACCGACGGCGGCGAAGTCACCGAGGTCGACGAGTTCTACCGGCGTACAGCCAAGTACGACCCCCCGGGCGAGGACATCGCGCTGCTGCACCTGCGCAACCCGGTGCGGGCCGAGCCCGTACGGCTGTCGGAGACCACGCCCGCCGTGGGGACACCCGTCCGCATCCTCGGCTGGGGCCCGGCCTCGGATGCCTGCGAGGACTTCGACGACCCCACGTGCTTCTCCAGCAGGCTGCGCGAAGCCGACACCGAGGTCGTGCCGCTCCAGGAGTGCTGGGACGACGTCGACGCCACTTCGCCCATGTGCGTCGGCCGCCTCGATCCTCCTGTCGGGCCGGGGACGACGGACTCCGGAGGGCCTGCCCTGGTTCGCGCGGGCAACGAGTGGGTGCTGGCGGGAACGGTCGTCGGTGCCGGCAACAAGGGCGCCAACTATCCCGGTCTGTACACCGATGTCGCGAAGAACTCCGCCTGGATCAACGGCATCGTGACCGGAACCGACGTGCCGCCGTTCGACCCGGTCCCGAACGTGGAGGGCGCGGCCCAGGTGGGCAACTGCCTGGGGTCCGTGGTGCGTCCCCCCACCGCGCGCCCCCATGACCCGGCGCTGGTGCTGACCAACGGCCACTGCGTGCCGAGCGGTCGGCCCGCGCCGGGGACGGCGCTGGTGGACCGGCCCGCCGACCTGACGGGCCCGGTCACCATCAACGACTCCGCCGGCTACACCCGGACCACCGCCCGCGCGACCCGGCTGGTGTACGCGACGATGTCGGGCACCGACATCGCGCTGTACCGGCTGGACAAGACCTACGCACAGTTGGCCGGGGAGGGCGCGAAGGTCTTCCGGTTGTCCACCACCCCGATGCGCAGGGGTGACCGGCTGTCCATGGCCTACAACTCCAACCGTCCGTCGTGCACGGTGGAGGCCGTGGTGCCGCACCTGCGGGAGGACGGCTACCAACAGGACCACGCGGTGCGCTACGCCACCAGTGACAGCTGCGTCAGCAGGCCCGGCCACTCCGGCAGTGCACTGCTGGCGTCCGACGGGGAGACCGTCGTGGGCATCAACAACACCCACAACCGCGACGGCGAGCAGTGCACCGACAACAACCCCTGCGAGGTCGGCCGGGACGGATCCGTGACCGCGGTGCAGGGCCGCAGCTACGGCCAGCAGGTCCATCGGATCGCCGCCTGCCTCACCACCGGCTCCCGGTTGAAGCTGACCCGCCCGGGCTGTGCGCTGACCGGTGCCGCAGCAGGACCTCGCTGGACCGTTGAACCAGACGGAGTCCGGCGGCTACCCCGTCAGCAGCTTCTCCAGGACGTCCGCGCCCTTTGACGCACCGCCCGCCCCGCGCACGATCCGGCTCAGGGCCGCCGCCGAGGGGCGGCAGGAGCGGACGTCCCGGACGGCGTCGCGGAGGGCCTGCACGGTCGGCTCGGCGAGCGTCCTGCCGACCTGCAGTTCCTCCGCCCGCCGGGCGATCGCCCGCTGTTCCGGGATCTGCGGCACCGCCACGAAGGGCACCCCGTGGTAGAGGGACTCCATCGCCGAGTTCATCCCGGCGTGGCTCAGGAACACCTCGGCGTGTCGCAGCACCGCCACCTGCGGCACGTGCGCGTGCACCTCGACGTTCGCCGGGATCGGGCCCAGCGACTCCTGGTCCAGCCCGCCCACCGCCATGACGACCTGCCACTCGCCGCCACCGAACGCCTCGATGCAGGTCCGGTAGAACTCGGGCCGGTCGTTGAAGACGGTTCCCAGCGATACCAGCAGCACCGGGGCCCGCGACCGGGGGCTCCACTCCTCGGCGGTCTGCCGGCTGCTCAACGACGGCCCGACGAAGTGGAACCGCTCGTCGAAGGTGTCCCCCGACAGCTGGAACTCCCGGGGGATGAACACCAGGCTCGTCGGGGCCACGTGGCCGAGCATCAGGTTCGGCTCGTCGAGGAAGGCGTGGCCCTGCGCGAACCTCCCCATGTCCTGGACCGCGGCCACCAACCGGGGGTCGGTGCGGTCGAAGTCGGCCGGCAGGTACACCTGTGCCGCCGAGAAGGACTCGTTCTCCGCGAAGGTCGGCACCAGGGAGATCTCCCGCACCCGGAGCAGGTTCGCCAGCATCCTCCCGGTGAAGGTCACCGAGTCGTAGCACACCGCGTCCGGCGGGTCGGCCGAGAAGTGCGCGGCCAGGACGGGGAAGCAGGCACGCGCGTCGTCGAGGTAGTGCTCCATCGTCACGGCGAGCTGTTCCGCCGTGAACCCGCCCCGCGCCGCCATGCCGGGCGGCAGCCGCGAGGGCAGGGGCACCGGCGACGCACCGGCGGCGACGGCGGCGTCCATGGTGGCCGGTCCCGTGGCGTAGCCGACCCGGTGACCGCGCCGGACCAGCTCCTCGACCAGCGGCAGGGTCGGGTTCACGTGCCCGGACGCGGGCGCGCTCACGAAGGCGAAGTGGGCCATCAGCCCTCCTCCAGGACGACCGGCAGAGTCTTGTGCCCGTTGGTGAAGAAGGAACCCAGCGGTTCGAGTTCGGACGACGGGACGGCCAGCCGCAGCCGGGGGAACCGGGAGAACAGCGCGGACAGCGCCGTCGTCGCCTCCAGCTTCGCCAGCGGGCTGCCGAGGCAGTAGTGCACGCCGTGCCCGAAGGTGAGGTGGTCGGCCCGCGAGGACCGGGTGACGGAGAAGTCCTCCGCATCGGCCCCGTGCCGCGCCGGGTCCCGGCCGGCCGCGCCGTAGGACAGCAGGATCGCCTCGCCCTTGCGGATCTGCACGCCCTCCGCGGAGATGTCCTCCACCGCGTACCGCAGCGGCAGGTTCGGCACCGGCGCCTGCCAGCGCAGGGTCTCGTCCACCACGTCCTCCCACGTGCTGGTCCCGGAGCGGACCAGGGCGAGCTGGGACGGGTGCGTGGCCAGGGCGTGGACGGCGTGGTCGAGCAGGTTGACCGTCGTCTCGAAGCCGGCGGAGATGGTCAGCAGCAGGGTGTCCAGGAGCTCCCGCTCGGACAGCCGTGTGCCGTCCGCCTCCTGCGCGGCGATCAGGTCGCTGGTCATGTCGTCGCCGGGGTCGCGCCGTTTGGCGGCCACGAGTTCCTTGAGCAGCAGGTACAGCTCGCCGGAGGCGGCCTGCACGCCCGCCGGGTCCGCGTCGAGGCTGAACACCGCTTCCACCAGCCGACGCAGGTCCGCCCCCGTCTGCGCGGTGACCCCGAACAGTCCGGTGATGACGCGGATCGGCAGCGGGAACGCGAAGCGTGCGCGCAGGTCGACCGTCCGCCCCGGCGGCACCGCGGCCAGGTCGGCGATCAGGCCGGCCGTGATCTCCTCGACGCGCGGCCGCATCGCTTCGATGCGCCGCGGGGTGAACGCCTTGGCCACCAGGCTGCGCAGCCTGGTGTGGTCGGCGCCGTGGGCGGTGAACATGTTCTGCATCGCGACCCACATGATCAGCGGCCAGTCCGGCGGGATGTCGCCGTCGCGCCACATGGGCCAGTGCTTGTTCGCGTCCTTGGAGACCTGCGGGTCGAGCAGCAGCTTCTTCGTCAGGTCGTGCCCCGTGACGGCCCAGGCCGACACGCCGCCGGGCAGTTCGACGGGCGTGGCCGGGCCGCGCTCGCGCAAGGCGGCGGCCTCGCCGAAGATGTCGCCGCCCGAGGGGTCGATGACGTACGCGTCGGCGGGCGGGGCCTGCGCGCGCACCGGCTCGGTGAAGACGGTGGCCGTACGGGGCTTGGGCCGCTCGGTGACCTCCAGCAGGGACGCGGTGAACCGCGAGCCCATGCCGAGGCCGATCGACATGATGGTGTCGCCGGGTTTGAGGGTCTCGTCGTGCAGCAGGTGGTCCATGCCGAGCAGTTGGTCGCACGGCCCGACGTGGCCGAGCTCGCGCAGCATCGGCCAGGTGGTGCGGCCCAGGTCGATGCCGAGCGGCTCCAGCACGACGACCTCCAGTTGGGCCAGGCCCAGACCGGTGACGACGAACCTGGTGATGTCTCCGACGCCGACGCCGGCCTCCTTGGCGGCCTGTTCGACCGCGGTGACCAGTGCCCCGCTCATCAGCGTCAGATACGGGGCCAGGCCGGTGACTTCGATCGGCGTACGGTTGCGGTGCCCCTCGGGGTCCGGGATCGTCGGGGTGGCGAGGACCTCCATCTGGGTCGCGGAGCTGTTGGCGGTCGCGACCAGCCGCGCCCGGCCGCCCTCGCGGTTGAGCACGGCCGCGACCGCACCGTCGGCCAGGAAGATCCCGATGGTGGGCTGCCAGCGCTCCCACCGCGGCGGCAGGAACCGGGCGGTGGCCGTGACCAGGGTCGCGGTCGCGGCCGGGTCGGCCACCAGGTGCGCGGCGGCGGACTGCAGCGCGGCCGAGCCGCCGTTGCTGGTCGCCTCGACCTCGTAGACGAGGGCGTGGCCGAGGCCGAGGACGCGCTGCAGGTGGCAGGAGGACGCCATGTGGTCCTGGTGGTCCATCTGGGCGTAGGCGGCCATGGAGATGTCGGCGCCGCTGAGGCCGGACTCGCGCAGGGCTGCGATCGCCGCGTGCACGGCCATCGCGTGCTCGGTGACGTCGTCGGAGCGGGTGAACGACACGAAGTCCGACAGCGCGAGCAGCCGCCGCATGGTCTCGGTGTCCGGCACGGCCTGCGTCGCGGGCGTGCGGGGCGGCAGGTACCGCCCCGTTCCGCCGATGTAGACGTTGTCCCAGATCATGCGTAGTCCTTTCCCCTGAGTGCGGACAGCCCGGCCCCGTAACCGCTGAAGTCGAGGAGCCATGTGCTGATGGCCAGCGCGGTGGCCGCGGAGTGCTCCTCCAGTACGGTGAAGTGGTCGCCCGGGACGGTGAGCACCTCCTGGGCGGTGGTGGACAGCCGGGGCCACGCGCGCTTCCCGGTGCCCACCAGCAGCACCGGCGCGGTGACGGGCTCCGGGGCGCCGGCCAGGTCGAGGTAGCGGCCCATGGCCACCAGCCGCTCGTCGTCGACCGGCCGGACCTGGTGGCCGGCGTCGAGCATGCCGGTGAGCACACCCGGCAGGTCGTCGGGGTAGCCGTCGATGAGCACCACGGCGCTGGGCCGGGCCCCCCGCCGTTCCAGTTCCCCGGCGGTCGCCAGCGCCAGCCACGCACCCACCGAGCGGCCGACCAGCACCGGCGCGGCGACGGCCGACGCGGCCTCGGCGAGTGCCTCGACCAGGACGCCGGCGTCCGCGGGCAGCGGGTCGCCGGCGAAGCCCGGCAGGGTGACCGCCGTGACGTCGCGGGCGGCCTCCAGCGCCGCGGCGAACCGCCCGTACTCCTCGATACCGCTGGACGCCAGCGCCGACGGCAGGCAGACCAGCGCCGGCTGGAGGAAGCCGGCCGCGAGGGCGACCGCCTCGGCCTTGGGCGCGTCGGTGGCCGGGCTCAACCGGGACGCCGTGGCCAGCAGGTCGAGGCCGTCCTGCGCGCGGCCGACGTCGACCGCCTTGCGCAGCAGGCGCTCCATCGGCCCGGCGACCCGGTTCTCCGGCGAGCACAGCTGCCCGTAGAGGTGGTTGACGAGCTGTTCGGGCGTCGGGAAGTCGAAGACGAGGGTCGCCGGGAGCCGGAGCCCGGTGGCCGCGTTGAGCCGGTTGCGCAGCTCGATGGCGGTCAGCGAGTCGACGCCGTGGTCGCGGAACAGCTGACGCGGGTCGTCGATCCCGCCCGGGGCCATCCCGAGGATGCTCGCGCTGTGCGTGACGACCAGGTCGAGCAGCAGGGCGCGCTGCTCGGGCTCGGCCAGGGCGTCGAGCCCGGCCCGCAGGTCGCCGGGGCCGGCGGCCGGGGCCGGCGCGCGCCGCGGCCGGGCGAGTCCGCGCAGCAGCGCGGGCGGGGTTCCGATCGCCGCGAGGTCGAGGCGGACCGGCACCAGCGCCGGGTGTTCGCCGGCCAGGGCGGTGTCGAACAGGTCGAGGGCCTGCTCGGTGGCCAGCGGCAGCATCCCGGTCCTCGCCAGCCGGCGGCGGTCGGCCGCGGAAAGGTTCCCGGTGATGCCGCTGGACTCGGCCCACTGGCCCCAGGCCAGGGAGGTGGCCGGCAGACCGCGCGCGTGCCGGTGCTCGGCGAGCGCGTCGAGGAACGCGTTCGCGGCGGCGTAGTTGGCCTGCCCGGGGGCGCCGAACACCCCTGACGCCGAGGAGAACAGCACGAACGCCCGCAGGTCCAGGTGCTCGGTGGCCTCGTGCAGGTGCCACGCGGCATCGGCCTTCGAGCGCAGCACCGTGTCGATCTGCTCCGGTGTCATCGATCCCACCACGGCGTCGTCGACGACCCCGGCGGCGTGCACGACGGCCCGCAGGTCGGGGATCGAGGCGACGAGGTCCCTCAGTGCCCCGCGGTCACCGGCGTCGCAGGCGACCACGGTGAGGGCGGCGCCCAGCTCCTGCCGCAGCCCGGACGGCTCGACGCCGCGGCGGCCGGCGAGCACCACGTGCGGGGCGCCGTACCGCGCGACCAGGTGCCGGGCGACCAGGACGCCGAGGGTGCCGGTGCCGCCGGTGATCAGCACGGTGCCGTCCAGGGGCACGCCGTCCAGGAACCCGGCCGGGGCGGCCGGAGCGGCCCTCACGAGCCTCGGCACGAGGGCGGTTCCGTCGCGCAGCCGGACCTCGGGCTCGCCGTCGCTCACGGCGGCGCGCACCGCGGCGGGGACCGCCCGTCGTGAGGCGGCCGTGCCGTCGTGCCGGACGGTCAGGATCCGCCCGGGGTTCTCGCTGTGCGCACTGCGCAGGAAGCCGCGGGCGGCGGCCGAGGCCAGGTCGTCGCCGGTGAGGACCACGAGCCGGGCCGGCGTGTCGGTGGCCAGGAACTCCCGTACCGTGCCGAGCAGTTCCCGGGTCACCGCATGGGCGGCCGCGACCGGTTCGCCCTCGCCGACGGCCTCGTGGAGGACCGTCTCGGTGCCCGTCGCGGTGTCCGGGCCGTCCGGTATCGCCATCGGGGTCCAGTCAACGGCGAACAGCGTGCTCGGCCGGCGCCCGGCCCCGTGGACCGCCGCTTCGACGGGCCGCAGGACGATCTCGTCGATGCTCACGACCGGCATCCCGACGGTGTCGGTGATCCGCACCGCGCAGGTGTCCGGCCCGGTCGGGTGCAGCACGACGCGGACCGTCGCGGCCGACCCGGTGACCGACACACCGGAGAACGAGAAGGGCATCCGCGCCGGGCTGCCGCCGGTGCCACCGTCCCCGGCCGCGCAGCCGGCGAGCAGGGTCAGCGGCTGTATGGCGGCGTCCAGCAGCGCGGGGTGGACGCGGTAGCCGGTGAGCTGTGCGGGGTCCGCCGGGAAGCTCACCTCGGCGTGCAGGTCCTCGCCGTGCCACCGGAGGCCGGTGAGCCCCTGGAAGGTCGGCCCGTAGTCGTAGCCGGCCTCGGCCAGCCGGTCGTAGAGCGAGCCGATGTCGACCGGCGCGGCCCCGCCGTCGTCCTGCCCGGGCACAGCCGTCGGCCCGGCCCCGGACGCCGGCTGGGGAGCGAGCACACCGGTCGCGTGGCGGGTCCACTCGTCGGGCTCGGCGGAGGTGCGGGAGTGGACGGTGACGGGCCGGCGGCCGGAGTCGTCGGGCGCGCCGACGGTGACCTGCACGTGCACACCGTCGTGCCCGGACAGCGCGAGCGGCGCCTCCAGGACCAGCTCGGACAGCACGGTGCTGTCCGTGTGCCCGCCGGCGTGGACGGCCATGTCCACGAACGCCATGGCGGGCAGCAGCGTCGAACCGAGCACGGTGTGCTCGGCCAGCCACGGGTGGACGGACGCGGAGAGGTTCCCGGTCAGCACCACGCCCTGCCCGTCGGGGAGCTTCACCAAGGACCGCAGCAGCGGGTGGTCCGGCGTGTCGAGGCCCTCCGACGGGGTGGTGGGGTGGAGCCAGTAGCGCTGGTGCTGGAAGGCGTACGAGGGCACGCGCACCGTCGTCGTGGTCGCGGGCGGCTCCCAGCCGACGGCCCCGTCCGCCCACAGCCGCCCGAGCCCCGCGAACAGCCGCTCCGGGGAATCACCACCACGGCGCATCAGCCCGCTGCCCACCAACAGCGGATGCGGACCCACCTCCACGAGCCCCGAGACGCCCTGGCCCGCCAACCACTCCACCGCGTCCGCGAACCTCACCGGCTCCCGCACCTGCCGCACCCAGTACCCCGCCTCCCCCATCTCCACCGGACGCCCCACCACCGTCGAGACCACCGGGATCACCGGCGTGCCGAACGACAGACCCTCCGCCACCCGGCCCAACTCCTCCAGCACCGGATCCATCCGCGCCGAATGGAACGCATGACTCACCTCCAGCCGCCGCACCCGGCGCCCACGACCCCGCCACACCCCGGCCACCGCCTCGACCGCCGCCCCGTCGCCCGACACCACCACCGCGTCCGGCGCGTTGACCGCCGCCACCTCCACACCCGGCACCAGCGACGCCGCCACCTCCTCCACCGACGCCTGGAGCGACACCATCGCCCCACCCGCGGGCAACGCCTGCATCAGCCGGCCCCGCGCACCCACCAGCGCACACGCGTCCTCCAGACCCAGCACCCCCGCCACATGGGCCGCCGCCACCTCACCCACCGAATGCCCCACCACGAAGTCCGGCCGCACCCCCAGCCACTCCACCAACCGGAACAGCGCCACCTCCAACGCGAACACCGCACCCTGCGTGAACTCCGTCTGCCCCAGCACCCCCTCCCCGTCCTCGAACAGCACCTCCACCGGCAGACCGAGGAGTTCGCAGACCTCGTCCAACACCCGCGCGAACACCGGGAACACCCGGTACAGGCCCCGCCCCATCCCCGCCCACTGACCACCCTGACCGGAGAACACGAACGCCGACCGGCCCGAGTCGCGGGCCTCACCGGTCACCAGCCCGGGGTGCGCCTCCCCGCGCACCAGGGCCGCCAGTGCCTCCGGTCCGGTCACCACGGCCCGGTGGGCGAACCGGGTCCGCGCGGCGAGCGCGGCGCCGATTCCCTCCGGGTCGGGAGCCTCCTCGGCCGCGTACACCCGCAACCTGCGGGCCTGGGCCCGGAGCGCCTGCTCGGACTTGGCCGACAGCAGCCACGGCACCGGCACGACGACTGCGGGCACGGGCGCGGGAGTGGCAGGGACCTCGGACGACGTCTCCTCGGCCGGATCCGGGGCCGGTGCCTCCAGGATCACGTGCCCGTTGGTACCGCTGATGCCGAACGCCGACACCCCGGCACGGCGGGGACGCCCCGTCTCCGGCCACGGCCGGGCCCGGTCAGCAGTGAGACCTGGCCCGCCGACCAGTCGACGTGCGAGGTCGGCGCGTCCACGTGGAGGGTCCGCGGCAGCTCACCGTGCCGCATCGCCAGCACCATCTTGATCAGGCCCGCGACGCCGGCCGCCGCCTGGGTGTGGCCGATGTTCGACTTCACCGACCCCAGCCACAACGGCTCCACCCGGTCCCGGCCGTACGTCGCCAACAGCGCCTGCGCCTCGACGGGATCGCCGAGCGTCGTCCCCGTACCGTGCGCCTCCACCGCGTCCACCTCGGACGGCTCCAACCCCGCGTTCGCCAGCGCCTGGAGTATGACGCGTTCCTGGGAGGGGCCGTTGGGCGCCGTCAGCCCATTGGACGCCCCGTCCTGATTGACCGCAGAGCCCCGGACGACCGCCAGCACCCGGTGGCCGTTGCGCCGCGCGTCCGACAGCCGCTCCAGCAGCACCAGCCCCGCGCCCTCGCCCCACGCCGTACCGTCGGCAGCCTCGGCGAACGCCTTCACCCTGCCGTCGGGGGCCAGGCCGCGCTGCCGCGAGAAGTCGATGAAGGCGGCGGGTGTCGCCATGACGGTCACACCGCCGGCCAGGGCGAGGGAGCACTCCCCCGCCCGAAGGGCCTGCGCCGCCAGGTGGATCGCCACCAGCGACGACGAGCACGCCGTGTCCACCGACACCGCCGGACCCTCCAGCCCCAGCAGGTACGACACCCGCCCGGAGGTCACACTCGTCGCCGTGCCGGTGGCCACGTAGCCGTCGGCGTCGCGCGAGATCCGGTCCACTCCGCCCGCGTAGCCGGATGCCCAGATACCGGTGAAGACGCCCGTCCGGCTGCCCCGCAACGACGTCGGATCGATCCCCGCATCCTCGAACGTCTCCCACACCGTCTCCAGCAACACCCGCTGCTGCGGATCCATCGCCAACGCCTCACGCGGCGAGATCCCGAAGAACCCGGCATCGAAGCCGGCCGCGTCCGCCAGGAATCCGCCCACCCGCGTGTACGACCTCCCCGGCCCACCCGCCGGATCGTAGAGACGACCCACGTCCCACCCGCGGTCCGACGGGAACTCCCCCACCGCATCCACCCCGCCCGACACCACACCCCACAACTCCTCCGGCGACCCCACCCCGCCCGGATACCGGGCCCCCAGCCCCACGACCACCACCGGATCACCCGACACCGCAACCCCCACCGGCACGGGCGCGACCGTCCGGCGCTCCTCGCCGAGGACCACCTCGCGCAGGTATTCGGCCAGCCGGGCCGGGGTCGGGTGGTCGAAGATCATCGTCGCCGACAGCCGGGTCCCGACCGCCGTGGACAGCCGGTTCCGCAACTCCACGCCGGTCAGCGAGTCGAAGCCCAGGTCCTTGAAGGCCAGGTCGCCACCGATCCCGTCGCTGCGGCCCAGCACGGCCGAGGCGTGGGTGCTGACCAGGTCGAGCAGAATCTCGCGTTGCCGGGCCTCGGGGAGCGGTCCCAGCTCACCCGCCAGCCCGGTGGTCCGTGCCGGTTTGCGGGCGCGTGCCAGCGCGCGCAGCACCGGACGGTCGCCCAGTGCGGACACCTTGAGCTTGGCCGCGACCACCGCCGGTTCCGCGGTGTCCAGGGCCGCGTCGAACAGCCCGAGTCCGTAGTCGGTCGCCATCGGCAGCAGCCCCGCGCGGGTGAGGCGTTCACCGTCGGCCTCGGTCATCCGCCCGGTCAGCCCGCCGGCCTCGGCCCACCGGCCCCAGGCCAGCGACACCCCCGGCAGGCCCTGGGCACGCCGGTACGCGGCCAGGCCGTCGAGGTAGGCGTTGGCCGCGGCGTAGTTGGCCTGCCCCGGGCTGCCGAGCGTCCCGGCCGCCGAGGAGAAGAGGACGAACGCCGTCAGGTCCAGCCCCCGGGTGAGTTCGTGCAGGTTCCACGCCGCCCGCGCCTTGGGCTCCCAAACCGCGGCGAGACGCTCGGGGGTCAGCGACTCGACCACGGCGTCGTCGAGCACACCGGCCGCGTGGACGACCGCGGTCAGCGGATGCTCGGCCGGGACCGCGTCCAGTACGGCCGCCAGCGCCTCCCGGTCGGCCACGTCGCACGCCGCCACCGTCACCGACGCGCCCAGCCCGGCCAGCTCCTCGCACAACGCCGCCCCGCCCCCACCGCGGCTGACCAGCAACAGATGCCGAACACCCCGCTCGACCACCAGATGCCGGGCCACCCGACCCCCCAGCATCCCCGTACCACCCGTGATCAGCACCGTCCCCGCCGCATCGAGATCCGCAGGAACAGTGAGAACGATCTTCCCGATGTGAGCGGCCCGGCTCATGAACCGGAAGGCGTCCCGGGCGCGGCGGACGTCCCAGGTGGTGAGTGGTGGCAGCCGCAACTCGCCTGCGCCGAGCAGCCGGACGGCCTCGGCCAGGATCTCCCCCAGCCGCTCCGGTCCCGCATCGGCCAGGTCGAAGGCCAGCACGCCGGGCCGGACGTCGGCCTTGCCCATCTCCACGAACCGCCCGCCGGGTGCGAGCAGCCGCAGGGAGGCGTCCAGGAACTCACCGGACAGCGAGTTCAGCACCACGTCGAAGGAGGGGAACCGGTCGGCGAACTCCAGGGTCCGGGACGAGGCGATGTGGTCGTCGTCCAGCCCCAGGGCGCGCAGCGCGTCCCACTTGCCCGGGCCGGCGGTCGCGTGGACGTCCGCGCCCCAGAGCCGCGCGAGCTGGACCGCCGCCATGCCGACGCCGCCCGCCCCGGCGTGGATCAGCACCCGGTCACCGGCCTTCAGCCCGCCCAGGTCGCGCAGGCCGTACCAGGCGGTCATGAACGCGACCGGCACGGCGGCGGCCTGGGCGAACGTCCACTCCTCGGGGATGCGCACCAGCGCCCTGTGGTCGGCGACGGCCACCCGGCCGAACGCGCCGGGCAGCAGCCCGGCGACCCGGTCGCCCGGCCGCAGCCCGGTGACCTCGGCACCGACCTCGGTGACGACGCCCGCGCCCTCGCTGCCGAGCAGCGCCGGGTCCGGGTAGACGCCGAGGGCGATCAGCACGTCCCGGAGGTTCAGGCCGGCCGCCCGCACGGCGACCCGCACCTCCCGGGGCCCGGGCGGGGCCTGCTCGTACGGCAGGAAGGCGAGGTCGTCCAGGCTTCCCGTGCCCGCCTGTGTCAGCCGTCCGTCGAACGCCTCCGGTGCGGAGCGCACGAGCCGGGGGACGTGGACGTCCCCCCGGCGCACCGCCACCTGGTCCTCGTCGCCGACCGACAGGCCCTCGGGCAACTCGTCGGCGTCCACGAGCACGAACCGGCCGGGGTGCTCGGACTGCGCGGACCGGACCAGGCCCCACACGGCCGAGGCTTCCGGGTCGCGCACCCCGTCACCGGGGACGACGGCGACCGCGCCCCGCGTGCGCACCACGAGCCGTTCGCCGGGCCCGGCCAGGAAGTCCTGGACGGCCGTCAGCGCCTCGGCGACCGATCCGGGCGAGACGACGGCGTCGCCGAGCGCGCCTTCGCCGGGGGGCAGCGGAATCCAGTCGAGGGCGTACAGCGGGCCGCGTTCAGCCATCGGACGGGTGGTCAGCTCCTCGACGGTCGCCACGGGCCCGCCGGACCGGTCCGCCAGGTGGACGGCGTACGTGCCGGGACGCACCACCGTCAGCCGCACGCGCGCGGAGGTCACGCCGGTGCGGTGGACCGCGATCCCGCCCAGCGAGAACGGCAGCCGCACCTCGCCTTCCGTGCCCGACAGCAGCGCCAGCGGTTGCAGGGCGGCGTCCAGCAGGGCCGGATGGACGGAGAACCGGGCCGCGTCCGGCACGGTGACCTCGGCGAACACCTCATTGCCGCGGCGCCACACCGCCTGCACGGCCTGGAAGGCCGGCCCGTACTCGTAGCCCGCCGCGGCGAGCGTGTCGTAGAGCCCGGTGACCGGTTCCGCGCCGACCGGCGGCCATTGCGTCAGCTCCTGCCCGACCACGGGTTCGCCGCTCACCGTGGCGGTGGCGTGGCGCACCCAACCGTCCGTGCGGGAGCGGACGTCGACCGCGCGTCGGCCGGTCCCGTCCGGCTCGCCCACGACGACCTGCACGTCCACCGCGCCGTCCGCGGGCACCGTCAGCGGCGCCTCCAGGACCAGTTCCTCCACTGCCGCCCCGGCCGCGTGCACCACCAGTTCCACGAACGCCGTCGCGGGCAGCAGCACCGTCCCCAGGACGGAGTGGTCCGCGAGCCAGGGGTGGGTGGCGAGGGAGAGCCGACCCGTCAGGACGCGCTGCCCGCCCACCTCGACGGCGGCGCCGAGCAGCGGGTGGTCCACCGGGTCGAGCCCGGCCGCGGACACGTCTCCCGCGCCTCCGGCGAGCCAGAACCGCGTCCGCTGGAAGGGGTAGGTGGGCAGCGCCACCGGCTCACCTCCTGGGGAGGGCCACCGCACCGGCACACCCGCGACGAACAGCCGCGCCGCGGCGGCCAGGAACTCGGCCGGGGTGCCGTGGTCGCGGCGCAGTGTCCCGGTCACCACGCCCGCCTCGTGCTCCTCCAGCGCAGGCGTGAGCACCGGGTGCGGGCTGATCTCGACGAAAACGGTGTGGCCGTGGTCGAGCAGCGCACGGGTGGTCCGGTCGAACAGCACCGGTTCGCGGAGGTTGCGGTACCAGTACCCGGCGTCGAGGGCGGAGGTGTCGACCGGCTCACCGGTCACCGTTGAGTAGAACGGGATCACCGCCGGGTGCGGCGTGATGTCGGCGAGGTCGGTGAGCAGTTGCTCGCGGATCGCCTCGACCTGGGCGGAGTGGGCGGCGTAGTCGACGGGCAGGCGGCGGGCGCGGACGCCGGCGGCCGCACAGGCCGCCAGCAGTTCGTCCAGCGCCTCCGGATCGCCCGACACGACGACCGAACCGGGGGCGTTGACCACCGCCACCGTCAGCCGGCCGTCCCAGCGGGCCACGAGGTCGACGGCCTGCTCGTGCCCGAGCCCGATGGAGACCATGCCGCCGTGTCCGGCCAGGGCGACCAGGGCCCTGCTGCGCAGCGCGACCACCCTGGCGGCGTCCTCCAACGACAGCGCCCCCGCCACGTACGCCGCCGCGATCTCCCCCTGCGAATGCCCCACGACCGCATCGGGCACCACACCATGCGCACGCCACAGTTCGGCCAGCCCCACCATCACCGCGAACAGGGCAGGCTGCACCACATCCACCCGCTCCAGCGACCCACCACCGGTCAGCACCTCCACCAACGACCAGTCGGTGAACGGCGCCAACGCCGCCCCACACGCATCGACCACCTCCCGGAACACCGGCTCCGACGCGTACAACTCCCCACCCATCCCCACCCACTGCGCACCCTGCCCCGGAAACACGAACACCGACCGACCCACCGGACGGACCGCCCCGGTCACCAGACCCGGCGCCGACCGGCCCTCCGCCAGTGCCTCCAACGCCCCGGCAGCCCCCGCCACCACGGCCCGGTGCTCGAACGCGGTGCGCGCGGCCAGAGCACCCCCGACCGCCGCCGCGCCCACCTCGGGATGCCCGGCGACGAAGGCGCCCAGCCGACGCGCCTGCTCCCGCAACGCCGCCTCGGACCTGGCCGAGAGCACCCACGGCACCACCCCGCCCGCCGACCCCGCCGAAACCTCGACCGGCTCCTCGGCAGCCGCCTCGATCACCACGTGCGCGTTGGTACCGCTGATGCCGAACGCCGAGATGCCCGCGCGACGCAGGTGGCCGTTGTCGGGCCAGGGCCGGGCCTCGGTGAGCAGCCGGATGTTTCCGGACTCCCAGTCGACGTGCGAGGTCGGTGCATCAACGTGCAGCGTCGGCGGCAACTGCCCGTGCCGCATCGCCATCACCATCTTGATCACGCCCGCCACACCGGCCGCCGCCTGGGTGTGCCCGATGTTCGACTTCACCGACCCCAGCCACAACGGCTCCGCCCGGTCCCGGCCGTACGTCGCCAGCAGCGCCTGGGCCTCGATGGGATCGCCGAGCGTCGTCCCCGTGCCGTGTGCCTCCACCGCGTCCACGTCCGCCGCCGACAGTCCCGCGTTCGCCAGTGCCTGGCGGATCACCCGTTCCTGGGAGGGGCCGTTGGGCGCCCCGAGGCCGTTGGAGGTGCCGTCCTGGTTCACCGCCGAACCCCGCACCACCGCCAGCACCCGGTGACCGTTGCGCCGCGCGTCCGACAACCGCTCCAACAGCACCAGCCCCGCGCCCTCGCCCCACGCCGTACCATCGGCCGCCTCGGCGAACGCCTTCACCCGGCCGTCGGGGGCCAGGCCGCGCTGGCGCGAGAACTCTGTGAATCCCAGCGGCGTCGCCATCACGGTCACCCCGCCGGCCAACGCCAGCGAGCACTCTCCCGAGCGCAGCGCCTGCGCCGCCAGGTGGATCGCCACCAGCGAGGACGAGCAGGCGGTGTCCAGCGAGACCGCCGCGCCCTCCAGCCCCAGCAGGTAGGCGATCCGGCCGGAGGTCACGCTGGTCGCGGCGCCCGTACCGAGGTAGCCCTCGGCGTCGGCGCGGGCCTGGCCGCCGTAGCCGGAGGCCCAGATGCCGGTGAACACGCCCGTCCGACTGCCCCGCAACGACGTCGGATCGATCCCCGCGTCCTCGAACGTCTCCCACGCCGTCTCCAGCAGCACCCGCTGCTGCGGATCCATCGCCAACGCCTCACGCGGCGAGATCCCGAAGAAGTCGGCATCGAACCCCGCCGCATCCACGAGAAAACCACCCGACCGCGTGTACGACGTCCCCGGGTGATCCGCATCCGGATGGAACAACCCCTCGACGTCCCACCCCCGGTCACCCGGGAACCCCCCGATCGCATCCACCCCGCCCGACACCACACCCCACAGCTCCTCCGGCGACCCCACCCCACCCGGCAGCCGGCAACCCATCCCCACGATCACCACCGGATCCGCCGACACCGCAACCCCCACCGGCACCACCGACGCCACACCCCCACCGAGGATCCCGCTCAGCAGGTGCTCGGCGAGTTGCCGCGGGGTGGGGTGGTCGAAGGTGACGGTGGCGGGCAGGCGCAGGCCGGTGGCGGTGTTGAGCCGGTTGCGCAGCTCGACGGAGGTCAGGGAATCGAAGCCGAGGTCCTTGAACGGCTGCCGGTCCCATCCGGCCCCCGGTTCGGGGTGACCGAGCACGGCGGCGGTGTTGGCGGTGACCAGGTCGAGTGCGGCTCGCAGCCGTTCGGCCTCCGGCAGCGACCGCAGGCGGTCGGCGATCGCGCCGTGCCGCGCCGGCCGCCGGGCCGCCTTGCGGGAGACGAGGCCCTTGAGGGCCGCCGGGGCCGCCGGGGCGCCCGCCAGCACGGACAGGTCGAGGCGTACCGGCACCAGCGCGGCCCGGCCCGTGGCCAGCGCCGCGTCGAACAGCGACAGGGCGTGGTCGGTGGCCAGCGGCACGACCCCGGCTCGCATCAGCCGGCCCTGGTCGGCACCGGTCAGGTGCCCGGTCATGCCGCTCGATTCGGCCCAGTAGCCCCAGGCCAGCGAGGTCGCCGGCAGCCCGAGGGCGCGCCGGTGCACGGCGAGGGCGTCGAGGAAGGTGTTGGCCGCGGCGTAGTTGGCCTGCCCGGGGCTGCCGAGCGTCCCGGCCGCCGAGGAGAAGAGGACGAAAGCCGTCAGGTCCAGCCCCCGGGTGAGTTCGTGCAGGTTCCACGCCGCCCGCGCCTTCGGGTCGGCGACGTGCCGGAGGCGTTCGGAGGTCAGCGACTCGACCACGGCGTCGTCGAGCACACCGGCCGCGTGGACGACCACGGTCAGCGGATGCTCGGCCGGGACCGCGTCCAGTACGGCCGCCAGCGCCTCCCGGTCGGCCACGTCGCACGCCGCCACCGTCACCGACGCGCCCAGCCCGGCCAGCTCCTCGCACAACGCCGCCCCGCCCCCACCGCGGCTGACCAGCAACAGATGCCGCACACCCCGCTCGACCACCAGATGCCGGGCCACCCGACCCCCCAGCATCCCCGTACCACCAGTGATCAGCACCGTCCCCGCCGCATCGAGATCCGCAGGAACAGTGAGAACGATCTTCCCGATGTGAGCGGCCCGGCTCATGAACCGGAACACGTCGACCGCGTCCCGGACCTCGCGCACGTCCAGCGGCAGCGGTGCGAACCCGCCGTCCGTGAGGGCCCGTACGACGGCGGCCAGGATCTCGCCGAGCCGTTCCGGCCCCGCGTCGGCGATGTCGAACGCCCGGTAGACGATGCCGGGATGGTCGGCCGCGTCGCGGATGTCGGTCTTGCCCATCTCCACGAACCGCCCGCCGGGCGCGAGCAGCCGCAGGGAGGCGTCCAGGAACTCACCGGACAGCGAATTCAGCACCACGTCCATGGGCGGGAACTTCTGCTCGAACTCCAGGGTGCGCGAGGAGGCGATGTGGTCCTCGTCCAGTCCCTGGGCGCCCAGGACGTGCCACTTGGCCGGGCCGGCGGTGGCGAACACCTCCGCCCCGAGCCGCCGGGCCAGTTGGATCGCGGCCATGCCGACGCCACCGGTGCCGGCGTGGATCAGCACCCGGTCACCGGCCTTCAGCCCGCCCAGGTCCCGCAGGCCGTACCAGGCGGTCAGGAACGCCACGGGCACTGACGCGGCCCTGGCGAAGGACCATTCGTCGGGCACCGGGACCAGCAGCCGCTGGTCGGCGACGGTGACCGGGCCGAAGGCGCCGGGGACCAGGCCCATGACGCGGTCGCCGGGCCGGAACCGGGTGTCCGGCCCGGCTTCGAGGACGACGCCCGCGCCTTCGCCGCCCATCAGGGCCTCGCCGGGGTAGACGCCGAGGGCGATCAGCACGTCCCGGAAGTTGAGTCCGGCCGCCCGCACGGCGATCCGGACCCGCCCGGGCCCCAGCGGTTCCATGAGCTCCGGGCGGGGCACCAGCGCCAGGTCGTCGATGCTGCCGGTGCCCGTGTCCTCCAGCCGCCAGGTGCCGTCCGGCGGGGTGAGCCCCGCGCCGACGCGGACCAGCCGGGGGACGTGCAGCGCCCCCCGGCGTACTGCCAGTTCCGGCTCGTCCGTGCCGGCGATCAGCGCGGGGTCCCAGGTCGCGTCGGCGTCGACCAGGACGAACCGGTCGGGGTGCTCGGCCCGCGCGCCGCGGACCAGGCCCCAGACCATCGAGTGGTGGAGGCCGACCACGTCACCGGGCGCGGCCGCGACGGCGTTGCGGGTGACGACCGCCAGCCGCGTCCGCTCGCCCGCCAAGTGGTCCCGGATCACGGCGAGTACGCTCTGCGCGCTCTCGTACGCCGCCTCGACGGTGTCCGTCTCGGGGTCCGGCCCGGGCACCTCGTGGACGACCAGGTCCACGGGGTCGCCGCCCGTCGATGCCGGCTCGAAGGGGACCCAGTCGAGTGCGTACAGGCTGTCCGGGACGGCGGTGGCGTCCCGGACGGTCAGCGACGTGATGACCGCGACCGGGGTGCCGTCCGGCTCGGCCACGGCCACGGTGTACGTGTCCGGGCCGGTGGCGGACAGGCGTACGCGCAGCGTCCCGCGGGCCGCGGGCCGGATCGCCACTCCGGTGAACGCGAACGGCAGGCCGGTGCGGTCGGTGAGGCACGCCATGGGGTGGAGTGCGGCGTCGAGCAGCGCGGGGTGCAGGGCGAACGGTTCCTCGGCGGGAAGCTCCACCTCGGCGTAGACGGTGTCGCCGACCCGCCGGGCCGCCGTGACGCCCTGGAACGCCGGCCCGTACTCGTAGCCGAGCACGGCCAGCGAGTCGTAGAGCCCGTCGACGTCGAGGGGCTCACCGGCCGACGGCCAGTCCCAGGCGCTCAGCACCGGCTCCTCACCCAGGGTCCCGGTGGCGTGCCGCACCCACTCGTCGCCGTCGCGCGAGTACACCGCGAGCGGGTTGCGGCCGTCCTCCTCGGGGCCCACGACGACCTGGAGGTGCACCGGGGTGTCGCCGAGGACGAGCGGCGTTTCGAGCACCAGTTCCTCGACCGCGTGGCCGATCCGGCCGGCCGCGTAGGCCGCCATCTCCGCGAACGCCGTGCCGGGCAGGAGGACGGAGCCCCGCACGGTGTGGTCGGCCAGCCACGGGTGGGTGGCGAGCGAGATCCGGCCGCTGAGCACCGCGCCGTCGGGCAGTTCCACGAACGTGCCGAGCAGGGGGTGGTCGCCCGGCGCCGCCGGGACGGGCCGCAGCCAGTACGACTGGCGCTGGAAGGCGTACGTCGGCAGGCTGACGGGCTCGGTGTCGTCCGGGAACCGCCAGTCGACCGGGACACCATGGACGTGCAGGCGCCCGAGCGAGGTGAGGAAGTCGTCCTGGTCGCGCCGGAGCGTGCCGGTGACGAGGAGGTCGGAGCCGTGGTGGTGGCCGGTCTCCTCGACGGCGGGGACCAGGACCGGGTGCGGGCTGATCTCGACGAAGACGGTGTGGCCGTGGTCGAGCAGCGCACGGGTGGTCCGGTCGAACAGCACCGGTTCGCGGAGGTTGCGGTACCAGTAGCCGGCGTCGAGGGCGGAGGTGTCGACCTCCTCGCCGGTCACTGTTGAGTAGAACGGGATCACCGCCGGGTGCGGCGTGATGTCGGCGAGGTCGGTGAGCAGTTGCTCGCGGATCGCCTCGACCTGGGCGGAGTGGGCGGCGTAGTCGACGGGCAGGCGGCGGGCGCGGACGCCGTCGGCCGCACAGTCCGCCAGCAGTTCGTCGAGTGCGTCCAGATCACCCGAGACCACCACGCTGGCCGCCGAGTTGACCACCGCCACCGTCAGCCGACCGTCCCAGCGGGCCACGAACGCGGAGGCCCGCTCATGCCCGAGGCCGACCGACACCATCCCGCCCTGGTCGGCCAGCACCGCCAGCGCCCTGCTGCGCAGCGCGACCACCCTGGCGGCGTCCTCCAACGACAACGCCCCCGCCACGTACGCCGCCGCGATCTCCCCCTGCGAATGCCCCACGACCGCATCGGGCACCACACCGTGCACACGCCACAGCTCCGCCAGCCCCACCATCACCGCGAACAGGGCAGGCTGCACCACATCCACCCGCTCCAACGACCCACCACCGCTCAGCACCTCCACCAACGACCAGTCGGTGAACGGCGCCAACGCCGCCCCACACGCATCGACCACCCCCCGGAACACCGGCTCCGACGCGTACAACTCCCCACCCATCCCCACCCACTGCGCACCCTGCCCCGGAAACACGAACACCGACCGACCCACCGGACGCGCCGCCCCGGTCACCAGACCCGGCACCGACCGGCCCTCCGCCAGTGCCTCCAACGCCTCCGCACCGCTCAGCACCGCACGGTGATCGAAACGCGACCGCCCCGCCAACGCCCGACCCACCGCAACCGCGCCAACCCCCGGATGCCCGGCCAGGAACGCCCCCAGCCGACGCGCCTGCTCCCGCAACGCCACATCCGACTTCCCCGACAGGACCCACGGCACCACCCCGGCCGCAGACCCCGCCGAAACCTCGACCGGCTCCTCGGCAGCCGCCTCGATCACCACATGCGCGTTGGTGCCGCTGATGCCGAACGCCGACACCCCGGCACGGCGGGGACGCCCCGTCTCCGGCCACGGCCGGGCCTCGGTCAGCAGTGAGACCTGGCCCGCCGACCAGTCGACGTGCGAGGTCGGCGCGTCCACGTGGAGGGTCCGCGGCAGCTCACCGTGCCGCATCGCCATCACCATCTTGATCACACCCGCCACACCGGCCGCCGCCTGCGTGTGCCCGATGTTCGACTTCACCGACCCCAGCCACAACGGCTCGTCCCGCCCCTGACCGTAGGTCGCCAGGAGTGCCTGGGCCTCGATGGGGTCGCCGAGGGTGGTGCCGGTGCCGTGGGCCTCCGCCGCGTCCACGTCCGCCGCCGACAGTCCGGCATTCGCCAACGCCTGGCGGATGACGCGTTCCTGGGACGGACCGTTCGGCGCCGCGAGCCCGTTCGACGCGCCGTCCTGGTTCACCGCCGAGCCCCGCACCACCGCCAGCACCCGGTGGCCGTTGCGCCGCGCGTCCGACAACCGCTCCAGCAGCACCAGCCCCGCGCCCTCGCCCCAACTGGTGCCGTCGGCCGCCTCGGCGAACGCCTTCACCCGCCCGTCGGCCGCAAGCCCCCGCTGCCGGGAGAACTCGACGAACCCCGCCGGCGTCGCCATCACCGTCACACCGCCGGCCAACGCCAGCGAACACTCCCCCGCCCGCAGGGCCTGCGCCGCCAGGTGGATCGCCACCAGCGACGACGAGCACGCCGTGTCCACCGACACCGCCGGACCCTCCAGCCCCAGCAGGTACGACACCCG
>NZ_JBHVER010000094.1:0-29519 GCF_042802195.1 Kitasatospora sp. NPDC057500
GCTCAGAGTTCCCCGGCCAGGAAGCGCAGGATGAGGCTGTTGACCTCGGCAGGTCTCTCGACGAGCCCGGCGTGGCCGACCCCCTGGACCACCTCGGCGTGCGAGCCCTCGGGCAGGCTGTCGACGATGGCCGCCAGCGTCGCGTCGGTGATCTCGAAGCTCGGGTCCTCCGAGCCGAAGAGGTTGAGCGTCGGCATGGTCGGCGGGGCGCCCCAGACGGCGGCGTGCTCCTGCACCCACTCCGGCGTGCCGAAGCGGTCGGGGGCGAAGGTCGTCCGGTAGAGGGCCAGGGCCGCCGCCAGGTTCTCCGGCCCCCGGAGGGCGTCCTTGGCGTGCTTCAGGTCCTCGGTGGCGTCGAAGCCGTCGGCGGTGAACTTCCGGTAGATCCAGTCGAGGAAGGCGAAGTCGTCCGCGGCGACGACCTCCTCGGCCGCCGCCGTCTGGAAGAACCAGAAGTGGCTCAGCGCGTCGGTGCCCCGCGGCGTCATGACCATCGGCCCGAACACCCCGAACGGCGGGACGTCGCAGAGGACGAGCTTGGACCAGCGGTCCGCCTCCTCCCCGGCCGCGCCCAACGCCGCGGGGACGCTGAAGTCGTGCCCGATCAGGACGGCGTCGCCGTCACCGCCGAGCGCCTCGTGGAGGCCGTTCACGTCGGCCACCAGGTCGGCGACCGCGAAGCCGCCGTCCGGCGGCAGCGCCGAGGGCGCGAAGCCGCGCAGGTAGGGGGCGACGGCGCGGTAGCCCGCGTCGGCGAGCGCCGGCATGAGGTACCGGTAGGTCGCCGGGGACATCGGGAAGCCGTGCGTCAGCAGGGCCAGCGGCCCGGCGCCGAGTTCCAGATAGGCGAAGTCGATGCGGTTGGCGGTGATTCTCTTGACGGCCACAGTCGGGTCCATTCCTCGCGGCGAGAAGGATATGCGCGCGGCGGCCGAATCGAATTCGTCCGACCGGCGCCGGCGGGCGGCGGAGCGAACCCCGCGGAATTTCCGCCGGGCCGCTCCGCCGATCGCTCTCCGATGATCCCGGGGATGATCCCGGTCCTCTTCTCCGTGGCTGCCGTATTCGGAAGGCAGGCCACCGGGCGCCCGGCCCGCCGCAGGCTCAGCGGCTCGCCGCCTGCTCGCCGACCTCGACCTGCGGGCCGGCGGCCGCCGCGGGCACCGCCTCGGAACGGGTGCGCAGACCCGCCCAGATGAGGGCCACCGCGACGAGCGTGATGACCACGTCGACGAGGAGCGCGAGCCGGATGCCGTCCAGCTGCACGGTGCGGGTGGCGGCGACGGCGCTCAGGATCGGGATGCCGATCGTGACCGCCACCTGCTGGCTGAGCGCGGCGAGGCCGGTCGCGAGGCCCTGCTCGGAGTCCGGCAGGCCGGAGGTCGCGGTCACGGTGTAGGCGACGATGGAGGTGACGTGTCCGAAGAAGCTGATGAACAGGGCGGGGAGCAGCACCGCCAGCATCACCCGGTCGTCGCTGAGCAGGATCAGCGGCGCGGTGGCGAGGCCCTGCACCGCCAGACCGACGCTCAGCACGTTCCGGGTGCCGAAGCGGCCGATCGCCCGGCCCGCGACGACACCGGCGGCCACGGCCGCGAGCCCGGGCACGCCGAAGATCAGACCGGTGATCAGCGGGGCGTAGTGCAGCACGTCCTGGAGGTACAGCGTCATGAGGAAGATCAGCGCGCTCTCCATCGAGAACACGACGATTCCGGCGAAGTTCCCCCACTTGACGCTGGGGCGCTTGAGGATCCGCACGGAGGCGAGCGGCGCGGGGGCGCGCAGCTCGATCGCCCAGAACACGCCGAGCAGCACCACGCCGATGGCGCCGATCAGCAGGCTCTTGTCGATGATGCCGTAGGTGAACGCGAGCAGGCCGGCCGTCACCGAGACGGCGCCGGGCACGTCGAGCCGGACCTTCTCCGGGGCCCTGCTGTCGGCGATCAGCCGCGGCGTCGCGATCAGGATCGCGACGGCCACCGGGACGTTGATCAGGAAGGCCCAGCGCCAGCTCAGCAGGCCCACCAGGGTGCCGCCGACCAGGGCGCCCACCGTGAACCCGCCGGACAGCAGCGCGCCGTTCAGGCCCAGCACCCGCTCCCGCATGGCGCCCTCGGAGAACGAGGTGATCAGCAGGGACAGGGCCGCGGGGGCGGCGATGGCGGTCGACAGGCCCTGCAGGACGCGGGCGGTCAGCAGCGGGGCCCCGCTGTCCGCGATCCCGCCGAGCACCGATGCCACGGTGAGCAGCACGATGCCCGCGAGGAAGAGCCGGCGGCGGCCGAACAGGTCGGCGATCCTGCCGAACAGGAGTGTGAAGCCCGCGGCCGGCAGTGCGTACGCCGATGCGACCCACGGCAGGTCGTCGGAGGATATCCCGACCCCGGAACCGATCTGGGGGAGCGCGACGTTGAGGATCGAGAAGTCGACGGACAGCATGAACTGCGCGCCCAGCAGGATGAACAGGGTCATCCTGAGCCGGGCGCTCATGCGGTTCCGCGAGTCGGGAAGCGTGGTCATGCGAGCAAGGGTGGGAGATCCCCCGCCCGCTAGCCAGACACCTGTCGTTCGTATCACTGGGAAGGCTAGGCTTCGCAGTGATACTTTCAGCATAATGGGACTCATGGATGAGCTCGGGAAATTCCTCAAGTCCCGCCGTGCCAGGCTCCATCCGGCCGACTGCGGACTCGGCTGCTACGGAGAGCGCCGCCGAGTGCCGGGTCTGCGCAGAGAGGAGCTCGCCCAACTGGCCGGCGTCAGCGTCTCCTACTACGCCCGACTGGAACAGGGGCTGGGACAGAACGTCTCCGACGCCGTCCTCAACTCGCTGGCCCGGGCGCTGCGCCTGGACGAAGCCGAGCACACCCACCTGGTCGCGCTCGCCCGCCCCAAGCGGTCGGCGACCGGCCGCGCGCCCCGGGTGGCCCGGCAACTCCCCGCCGGCCTGCGGAGGCTGATGGCGATGATGGGCGACGTGCCCGTCATGGTGCTCTCCCCGACGGCCGACGTGATCGCCTGGAACCCGCTGGCGCACGCGGTGTTCGGACGCCACCACGAGGTCCTGCCCAACATGACCCGGCTGATCTTCCTCGACCCGTCGACCCGGGCGCTGTTCACCAACTGGGAGGTCAAGGCCAGGTCCGTGGTCGCCCACCTGCGGATGGTGGCGGCGAGGTTCCCGACCGACGGCGGCGTGCGCGCGCTGGTCGGTGAACTGCTCGCCTCCAGCTCCGAGTTCGCCGCCCTGTGGGAGGACCACTCGGTGGCCAACTGCGACTCGTTCACCAATGTGCTGCACCACCCCCAGGTGGGCGAGCTCACGCTCTTCCAGGAGGTCCTGCGGACCGAGGAGCCCGAGCTGATGCTGGTGGCCTTCACCGTGGAGCCGAACTCCCCGTCGGAGACGGCGCTGCGGCTGCTCGGCACCCTGGCCGCGGAGCACGCGGACCGCCGGGTGACCGTCTCCTGAACGGCCGCGGGCCCGTTCCCCGCGACCGGGGGAACGGGCCTCGCGCGCCGGTCGGCGCTCGGCCGTCACCGCACGCGCGGACGCCGCAGCATCAGCACCAGGGCGCCCGGTAGCAGCAGCGCGTCCAGGCAGAGCAGCGCGATGTTGAACGGCCCCTCCACACCGTGGCCGTGGCCGTCGTCGCTGTCCGAGCCGGCCTCCGCCAGCTCCTCGGCGCCCTCGGGCAGCGGCCCGTCGCCGACGACGAACTCGGTCGTCCCGGAGACCACCCGCCCCCGGTCGAGCGCCAGCCGGTAGGTGACCCGGTACGCCCCCGGCTCGGTGATCGAGACCGGCACCGAGAGCCGGCCCCCGTCGAGCTCCGGCGTCCCGTCCGTCACCGAGGTGCCGTCCGTACCGTTCACCGCCAGCATGAGCGTGGAGGAGCGCACCGCCCCCGAGAACGTCAGGGCCACCTCGGCGGGGGCCTGCGCGACCCGGCCGCCGGCCGCCGGGCTGGCCCCGGAGAGCTTCACCTCCTCCGCCGAACTGAGCCACCCCACCGCCGCGAGCACGACGACGAGCAGGCCGAGACCGATCGCCATCGTCCGCTGGAACGCCCGCGGCGAACCCGCCCGCCCGGCGCCCCGGTCCGGAGCCCGCCCCTCGCGCGCCCCGGCCGTCCCGGGGTCCGCCACCGGGACGGCCGTCTCAGGCATGGGAGACGGCCGCCGTCCGAGGACTCTCCGAGGCGCGGCAGCCGCAGGTCATCTTCTCCAGCTCGTCCTGGGTCGGCCGCAGGTGCAGATACATGGCGATCACCATCGGGATGAATACGATGGTGTTGTAGAAGAGGTGCAACTCGACCCGGTTGATGACGAGTTGGAGGATGCTGGTGGGCGCGGAGCGGCCGAACAGGAAGTGGTGGCTCTGCGCCTGCACGAAGAGCAGCAGGTGCTCGATGTGGTGCCAGAACTGGATGCCGAGGGAGATCGTCCACCACGTCCTGCTGCGGCCGGCGAAACCGGGGCGCAGCAGGAACAGCGCGGTGAGCATGAAGAGGGCGTAGCCGTAGTGCAGCCACTCGGTGGTGACGAGCCAGGGGTAGGCGAGGCCGAGCGCACCGCCGGCCTTCTTCGCCGGCCAGCCCATTCCCCAGATCTGGTAGGCCTGCGCCAGGTGCTCGGCCCAGTGCGCGAGGACGACCACCAGGTACGCGTTCAACGCGAGCCTGTGCCGGTCGTGGTTGATGCTGTACAGGATTCGGCCGGCCGCAGTCGACTCCGCGGTCTTCGCCACTGGACCTCCCAGGACGTGGTGGGTGAGGGAGGCGCGACGCGACCGGGGACGGGCCCTTCGAGACCGCGGAGCGCCCGGACCACTGTGGCGTGGGTGCTCCGGGGGGGACTTCTTCCAGATTGCCCCAACGTCAGTTTCGCGGACGGCGGGTGTGCAGGCCGAGGCCTACGCCGACGGCGGCGGCCAGCACGCCGAGCAGGGCCACCGGACGGGACCACTCCCCCGCCCCGGTGTCGGTGAGCGCCACCGGGAGGACCAGGGCCGAGGCCGCCAGGGCGGCGAGCACGTGGACACGGTTCGGGCGGCGCCGGTCGGGGCCGAAGGCGTCGACGAGCAGCAGGTAGGCGGTCAGCAGCACGGCCACGGCGGCGCCCCGCCAGAGGCCGGGCTCGCCCGGCGCGGCGAGCAGGACGCAGCCGGCCGCCAGTGCGGTGGGGCGCCGGGGGGCCTGCCGGGCCGCCCAGGTGGTGGGCCGGCGCACCGGCTCGGGCGGCGGCGGGGCGGCCCAGGCCGCCAGGAGGAGCAGGGCGACCAGCCCGGCCGGTCCGACCGTCGCGGCGGCGCCGTCGTCGGCGCCCACCCCGGCCGAGGCCAGCAGCAGGGCTCCGCCGACGAGGCGGAGCAGCGCCCGCTCCCGCCACGGCGCGCGCAGGGCCGGGTGCGGGCCGGGCGTGACGGCGGCGGACGCCGGCGTGGGGTCCTTCATCGCGCGCCTCCTCCGATCCGGCGGCGCAGCAGCGGCGCGAGCGCGAGGTCCAGGGCCTCGCCGGGGACGTACCGGGTGACCGGGACGCCGCGCCCGCGCAGGGCGGCGCGCATCGCCTCGCGCTCGGCCCGCCAGAGCCGCAGGGCCAGGGCGCCCACCTCGTCGTCCGGTTCGACCGAGGGCTCGCCGACCGGGATCTCCACCACGACCAGCGGGTTGCCGTGGTCGCCGATCCGGCCGAGCACCTCCAGGATGCGCTGATCGGCGAGCGGCGTGAACGCGTAGACCAGGGCGTGGCCCGGCAGGGCGGGCAGCGGCAGCCGGGGCAGGACGGGGCCGCGGTGGACGCGGTCCTGACGGACCTCCAGCACGCTCTCGACCATCCGGTAGAACTGGCGGTCGCCGGTGCCGGCGGTGAGCCAGCGCAGCCGGCCGCCGACCGCGACCAGGCCGACCCGGTCGTGCCGGCGCAGGTAGGCGCGGGTCAGTCCGGCGGCGGCGCGCAGGCTCTCGTCCAGGCTGGACAGCCCGGTGGCCGGGTCGTGGACGTCGTCGAGCGTGTCGAGCAGGACGACGGCGTCGGAGGCCCGCTCGGCGGCGAACTGGTTGATCTGGAGGCCGCCCCGGCGGGTGGTGGAGGGCCAGTGGATGCGTCGCTGGCGTTCGCCGTGGACGTACGGGCGGACGCCGGTCACCTCGATGCCGGAGCCGTCGTGGCGGGTGGTGTGCTCGCCGATCCGCTCGGGCAGCCGGACCGGGACGGGGGTGAGCCGGGCCGTCCCGGGCACCGGGAAGACGTCCGCGGTGCCGAGTTCGGTGCGCAGGGTGCGGCGGGTCAGGGCGCCGGCGTCGTGCACGTCGATGTCGACGGCGCCCAGGTTCCAGCGGCCCCAGCTGTCGGCGCGCAGGGCGAGGTCGACGCCGGTGGGGCGCACGGTCAGCGCCTCCAGGGCGACGCCGGGGCCCAGCGCGACGACGGGGTCGAGCGGGCCGGTCCGCCCGTCGTGCCGGATGCCGATCCGCACGGTGATGCGCTCGCCCTCGAAGCAGCGGCGCGGCTCCACGGTGAGGGTGGTGTCCAGTTCGGTGGGACGGCCGGCGCCCGGGGCGGCGAGGGCGAGCAGCACGGCCGGGGCGGCGGCGAGGGCGAGCAGCCAGGCGTGTCCGGTGACCAGGGCGGCCGCGGCGGCGACCGTGGCGACGGTGAGCAGCCGCAGGGTCCGGTCGGCGGGCCGCCAGTGCGGGGACGGCGGGGTGGTGGGCAGTCCCTCGGCGCCGGCCCGGATGCTGCGGGCGACGATGCGGGCGGTCACCGGGTCGGCGGCGGGGGTCCCGGGCCGGGGTGCGGTGGCAGGCTCGGCGCTCACCGCGCGAGGCCCTCGTCGGACCCGCCGGGACCGGCGGGCGCGGCGGCACGCGGTACGGTCTGCGGCGCCGGGACGCCGGCGACCACCCGGGCCAGCACCTCGTCCGCGTCGATCTCGCGCACCCACAACTCCGGCTTCAGGGTGATCCGGTGGGCCAGCGCGGGGACGGCGAGCTCCTTGACGTCCTCCGGCGTCAGGTAGTCGCGGCCCTCCAGCATCGCGCGGGCCCGGGCCAGCTGCACCAGCGCGAGACCCCCGCGGGGCGAGGCGCCGACCTGGATCTCGGGATCGTTGCGGGTGGCGTCGACCAGCGCGATGACGTAGTCGACGAGGTCGTCGTCGACCTCGACGCGCTCGACCGCGGCCCGTACGGCGAGCAGTTCGGCCGGGCTGCTGACGGCGTCGAGCACCGCCTCGGGCGCGGAGCGGTCCAGCCGGGCCCGGAGCATCGCGGCCTCCAGGCCGGTGGACAGGTACCCCATCCGCACCCGGATCAGGAACCGGTCCAGCTGGGCCTCCGGCAGGGAGTAGGTGCCCTCGTACTCGATCGGGTTGGCGGTGGCGATCACCGCGAAGGGCTGCGGCAGCCGGCGGGTGGCGCCGTCGACCGAGACCTGCCCCTCGGCCATCGCCTCCAGCAGCGCGGCCTGGGTCTTCGGCGGGGTGCGGTTGATCTCGTCGGCCAGCAGCAGCTGGGTGAACAGCGGGCCGGGGCGGAACACCATCTCGCCGCTGTGCTGGTCGTAGAACGGCGCGCCGGTGACGTCGGAGGGCAGCAGGTCGGGCGTGAACTGGATCCGGCGGAAGTCCAGCCCGAGGGTGGTCGCGAACGAGCGGGCCAGCAGCGTCTTGCCGAGCCCGGGCAGGTCCTCGATCAGCACATGGCCGCCGGCGACGATGCCCAGCATCACCAGGCGCAGCGCCTCGGGCTTGCCGACGACGGCGCGCTCGATCTCCTTGAGCACCGCGCGGGCGCGGTCCCCCGCCTGCTGCGGCGTCAGCGCGCCGGTCCCGTCCGGGGCCGCGGGGTCGGCGCTCGGGTCGGCGGGGGCCTGCGGGACGGCGGTCATGGTTCTCCTGACGGGGCGTTCGGATCGGTGGCCGCGGCGGCCCGGCGACGGGCTTGCCGAGGGGATGACGCGTGACGGGGCGGCTTCGGCCGACAGGGCCGCGCCGGGCCCTGCGGCCGGGACGGCTACAGGGACTCCAGCCGGTCGACGAGGGCGTGCAGGACGTCCGGCGGGACGGTCGGGGCCGGGAGGTCGCCGGCCGGGTCGATCCACGGCCAGAGATCGGGGCCGACCAGCTCCGCCACCCGGTCCCGGTCGGCGGTGGGCGAGAGGTGGTGGGCCTCCGCGAGCCTGGCCGCGTACAGCCGTTGGAGCCGCCCGCGCAGCGGCTGGGCGTCGCCCTCCGGGGCCAGCGACTGGCGCACGGTCCACCGCCAGTCGGCGAGGCCGGGCTCGTGCGCGTCCAGCAGCCGCGGGCGGCGGCGCAGGCCGATGTCCAGGACCCCGCCGCCGGCGACGTAGCGGCCGGCGAACAGCGCGGCGACGGCGATCGCGACCGCTCCGGCGGCGACCGCCGGCAGGCCGCCGACCAGGCCGAACAGCACTTCGGCCAGCACGGCTGTGACGGACAGTTCGACCAGGCTGTGCCGGACCGAGCCGGCTCCGGTCCGCCCGTGCTCGGGCGCTTCGGCGGTGCGGTGGGCGAAGTCGGCGGTCATCGGTGGCTCCGGGACGCTGCGGCACGGTCGGTCAGGGGCCGTCCGGCCCCGTCGGCGGGCTCCGCGCCGGCCTCGGCCAGGCGGGCGGCGATGGTGTCCAGGGCGGCGCGGGCCCGGCGCACATGGCCGTCGTCCATCGGGTGGGACGAGTACCTGGCCTCCCGGAACAGCTCGGTGAGCGCGTACGCGGGGGCCCGGTCGACGCGGTCGTCCGCGACCGCCCGCTCCAGCAGCTCCGCCGGGCTGTCGCCGACCTGCCGTTCCAGCCCGGAGTCCGCCAGCGAGCCCTCCATCGCGGCGTAGCAGGCGATCACCGCGGCCCGGGCGTCGGCCCCGTGCAGCGACCGCCGGCCGGTGGCGACGGCGGCGGCGAGCGCGTCCTCGGGCTCGACCCGGCCGACCACGGGCAGCGGCTCCGGCCGTCGGCGCGAGCGGTACAGGCCCAGCAGCAGCCGGACCAGCGACACCACCAGGACGACCACGACGACCGCGGCCAACCCGTACAGCAGCAGGGCGAGCAGGCCGGCGTCCCCGGTCGGCGCGACGCCCTCCTCCGGCTCCGGGGTGGGCGTCGGGGTGGTCTCGGGCAACGGTGTGACCACCGGATCGGGCAGTTCGTTGTCGGCCTGGGTACGGCCGTGGAAGAGGAACAGCAGTACCGGCACCAGCACGGCGGCGCCGCCCAGCAGCACCACGGCGGCCTCGCGCAGTCGCTCGACCCGCGGCGTCGGCCCGACCAGGGGGCGGACCTCCTCGCGGAAGCGCGCCGCGAACCGCCCGACGATCCCCGCCCAGCCGAGGGCGATCAGCCCCACGTAGCCGATCGCGCCGACCGGCGGATCCCCCGGCGTCCCCAGCAGGCCCCCGTCCGGGCGCAGCGCGGCGGCGGCGAGCACCAGCCCGCCGGCCACCAGCAGCAGCGGCACGGCCCGGCCGGTGCGGACCGCCCCGTCCCCGCGACCGCGGCGGGGCCTTCCCGGTGGCACGTTCTCAGTCATGCGGACCCCCCGGACCCGTCCGCGCGTGCTCGGCCACGCACGGATGCGAAGCGTCGCACACCGACGGTCGCGCTGTCACCCTCCGCCCGCCCCGACCGCCGCGACGCCCCCCGAGGCACGGCGAAGTGCCGCCCGGCGCGCGAGCGCGTAACCTCCGTAGCCACCGCGCCACCGAACCCAAGGAGACCGCCGCCGTGCCCTCGGCCGCCGAGATGCTCAACCCGGACACCGTCGCCGGACTCGCCCGCTGCCTGGCCCGCACCGGCCGCGGCGTCACCACCGACGCCCTCCACCGGTGCGGCGCGGCCCTCGACGGGCTCGGCTTCAGCGAACGCGTCGCCGCGATCCGCGACGCCGTGCTCGCCGACCTCCCGTCCGGCTACCCCGAGTTCGAGCGGGTGCTGTACGAGGCCCTGCGCGACGAGGAGTTCACCGGCTGGATGACCTTCCCGGTCGGCGAGGCCGTCGCCGTGCGCGGGCTCGACGCCTTCGAACCGGCGCTCGCGCTGCTCACCGCGCTCACCCCGCGGCTGACCTCGGAGAGCGCCGTGCGCCCCTTCCTCCGCGCCGACCAGGGGCGGGCGCTCGCCGTCATGACGCGCTGGACGGCCGACCCGGACCCGCACGTCCGCCGGCTCGCCAGCGAGGGCACCCGGCCGCGGCTGCCCTGGGCTCCTCGGCTCCCCGCGCTGATCGCCGATCCGGCGCCCGCCGTGCCGCTGCTCGACGCGCTGTACCGGGATGGGTCGGAGTACGTGCGCCGCTCGGTCGCCAACCACCTCAACGACATCAGCCGCGACCACCCCGCCGTCGCCGTCGAGGCCGCCGCCCGCTGGCTCGCCGACCCGGCGCCGACCACCCTCCCGCTGGTCCGGCACGGCCTGCGCACCCTCGTCAAGGCCGGCCGCCCCGAGGCCCTCGCCCTGCTCGGCCACCGCCCCGACCTCCCGGTGACCGTCGAGGGCCCGCACGTGCGGACCGCCGAGATCAGGCTCGGCGAGGAGCTGGTCTTCGAGTACGCGGTGACCAACACCCATGACGAGCGGGCCGGCGTGGTCATCGACTACGTCGTGCACCACGTGAAGGCCAACGGCGGCCGCACGCCCAAGGTCTTCAAGCTCACCACCCGCTCGCTCGCCCCCGGCGAGACCTGGCGGGCCACCCGCCGGCACGCCGTGAAGCCGATCAGCACCCGGCGCTACCACGCGGGCGTGCACCTGCTGGAACTCCAGGTCAACGGCCGCCGCCACGGCCAGGGTTCGTTCACCCTGCACCTGTGACGGATCGTGACCCAACCTTGACCTCGCGGGCCCGCTGCGGCGCCCTCGCCGCGCCGCCCGAAGGCCCCTTCCCGGGCCCCCGCCGGGGCAGCGCCGACGGGCGGCCCCATCGGCGGAGGGCGGCGTCGAACGTCCGCCGGCCCCACCCGCCACCGCCCGTACGAGCCCTTCCACGACACCGGACCGGAGGTGATCGAACGGCCCCGGACTCCTAGGCTCGACCTGTCGATCCCCCACCGGAAGGGCCGCCCTTTGAACCGCTCCGTCCGCTCCACCGACGACGTCCTCGCCCTGCTCGACGGGCTCTTCGCCCCCGAGGCGGACCGCTGGACCGACCGCGCCGCCGACTGGTGGGACGGCTTCTACGCCGACCGCGGCTCCGGGCGCCCGTTCTTCGTCGCCGCCCCGGACGAGAACCTCGTCGCCCACCTCGACCGCGGGCTGCTCGCCCCCGGCGCCCGGGTGCTGGACCTCGGCTGCGGGGCCGGCCGCAACGCCGTCCACCTCGCCTCACGCGGCTTCGAGGTGGACGCCGTCGACCTCTCCTCCACCGCCCTCGACTGGGCCCGCGAGCGCGCCCGGGAGGCCGGCGTCGCCCCGCGGTTCCACCACGGCAACATCTTCACCGTCGAACTCCCCCTCCCCCGGTACGACCTGGTCTACGACTCCGGCTGCCTGCACCACCTGCCGCCGCACCGCAGGATCAGCTACCTCGCCCTGCTGGACCGCGTCCTGGCGCCCGGCGGGCACTTCGGCCTGACCTGCTTCGCGGCCGGCGCGATGGGCTCGGAACTGCCCGACACAGAGCTGTACCGCACCGGGCGGCTGGACGGCGGGCTCGCCTTCACCGCGGACGAACTGCGCTGGATCCTCGGCGACTTCACCGAGGTGGAGATCCGCCCGATGGTCCCGCAGGAGCCCGGCGCACCGCTGTTCGGCCTGCCCGTGCTGCTCACCGCGCTGTTCCGCAGGCCGCCCGCCGGCTGAGGCTTGCGCGGTCGCACGCCCGGGGTAGAAGAAGGGGCGGGGGTGGCCGGCCGGCCAGCGGAGCAGGGCGACGAGAGGGGACGGGACGCGATGTCCGCCGAGGAAACAGCGTGGGACGCCGCCGCCGGGCGCGGACTGGCCTTCCTGCACGGGGCGTTGGGACCCGACGGGCTGCCGTCCGCCCGGCCCGGACTCGACCCGGAGCTGCGCGCGCCGCTCACCGGCGCCGACGCCCGCCGGCGCCTGCTCGTCACCCACGGGGTGGACCTCGGGTTCGACCCGGACCACGAGGGCTTCTCCGCGATGTGGGGCCTCGCGCTGCTGCGGCCCGGCAGCGAACGGCCCGAGGAGCGCGAACTGGTGGCCGCGCTGGCCGGGCGGGCCGCCCGCCACCGCGAGCCGGGACGGCACCGCTACCGCATGTTCCCGCCCGGGCTGCCGTTCCCCGCCGACACCGACAGCACCTCGGTCGCGCTGTCCGGCCTCGCCCGGCACGGACTGCTCGCACCGGACCAGCTCGCGGAGTACGCGCGGGAGCTGCTGGACACCCGGACCGGCCCGGACGACGGCCCGATACCGGCCTACTGGGAGGACACCGACCGGACGGCCTCGCGCGGGCGCCGCTACGACGCCGTCACCGCCGCCAACGCCCTGTTCGCGCTCCATCTCCCCGGCGCGGCGAGCCGGTTGCCGCACCCGGCGGCCGAGGCGACGCTGCGGTACGTCCAGCAGCACCTGGCCGGCCCCCGCACCGGCACCCGGTACTACGCCTCCCCCGAGGCCTTCCTGCACGCGGTCGCCCGGGCGGCGACCGTCGTACCGGCCCTCGCCGCACCGGCGCGGCGCGCGGTCGAGCACATCACCACCCAGTTCGCCGACACCGCGCTCGAACTGGCGCTGCTGGCGCTCGCCGGCGAGTACACGGGCGCCGTCACGGACCTGCCCGGGCTGCGCCGGCGCCTCGTCGACGCCCAGCTCCCGGACGGCTCCTGGCCGGCCGCCGGCTACTTCCGCACCGGCAGCGTGCCGCTGTACTTCGGCTCGCCGCACCTCACCACCCTGTTCGCCGTCCGCGCGCTGCGCCCCGAGGCCGCGCCGGGGCGCTGATGGCCGACGGGCCCGCTCAGTGGGCGAGGGTGAAGTCGCCGCCGAGCGCGGCGGCGATCCGGTCCGCCCTGGTCAGGTCGGTGAGGGCGGTCACCGGGATGCTGCTGTCGGTCGTGCCGCCGTCGCCCAGTTGGCCGGAGCCGTTGCCGCCGCAGGAGCGGACCGCGCCGTCGGCCAGCAGGACGACGGTGTGCTCGCGTCCGCCCGCCGCCTGCCGCACGCCGGCCAGGCCCGGGACCGGCACCGGGGCGGTCCGGAAGGTGGTGGTGCCGTCGCCCAGCTGGCCCGAGGCGTTGCGGCCCCAGGTCCTGAGGCGGTGGTCGCCGGTGACGGCCAGGCTGTGGTGGCAGCCGGCCGCGATCCACGTGACGCCGCCGGACCAGCCGCCCCGGGTGTGGACCGGGGTGTAGCGGTTGATCGTGGTGTTGTCGCCGAGCTGGCCGGAGGCGTTGAAGCCCCAGCCCTTGACCGCGTGCCCGCCGGTCACCGCGAGGCTGTGGTTGGCGCCGGCCGCGATCCGGGTGACCGCGTCCAGGCCGGCGACCTGGACCGGGACGTTGCGGTCGGCCGAAGTCCCGTCGCCGAGCTGGCCGTTGACGTTGTGGCCCCAGGCCCACACGGTGCCGTCCTCGCGCAGCGCCAGGCTGTGGTTGAGGCCGGCGGCGATCGCGACCACCTCGTCCAGGCGCCGGACCCGGACCGGGACGCCGCTGTCGGCGTGGCAGCCGTTGCCGAGCTGCCCGTAGGAGTTCTGGCCCCAGGCGAGCACGGTGCCGTCCTCGCACAGGGCCAGGCTGTGCGTGCCGCCGGCGGCGATGTCGGTGGCGTCGCCCAGGTTGACGACCCAGTCGGGCGCGCTGTGGCCGGAGGCCGAGCCGTCGCCGAGCTGGCCCGAGCCGTTGGCGCCCCAGGAGCGCACGGTGCCGTCGGCCAGCAGCGCCAGCCCGTGCCCGGTGGCCGCGCCGGCGCCGCCGGCGGCGATCCTGACCACGTCGGCGCCGCTCAGCCCGAGCACGGTGGTGGCCTTGGTGTGCAGGGCGGCCCAGGAGCCGTCGCCGAGCTGACCGGCGCGGTTGTTGCCCCAGGCCTTGAGCCGCTTGTCCGCCACTTCTTCTCCCCACGTGTGGATGGGCGGCCGCGGTGCCGCACTCCCCTGGTGTAGCCGTACAGACACTCACAGTATTGGTTCGCCTGCGGCGCGTCGGGGACCCTCCGGACACTCGGACAGGTGAAAGTCACGGGCCCGGGGAGGCTGCGCCGCCGTCGCGCAGCCGGCGCAGCAGCCCGTCCAGGTCCAGCCGGCGCCGCTCCCGGCCGGTCGGCACGAGGCTCTCGGTACGGGCCAGGAAGACGCGGACGCGGTCGGCCGGGGCGTGCAGGTCGACGCTGCCGTCCTCGCCGGAGAGGGTGATGAGGACGGACCCGGCGCGGTCGCCGACGCCGGGACGGACCCGGACGCAGCCGACGCCCGCCCGGGCGTGCAGGCCGGCTGCGAGCAGTTCACGGGCGAAGACCCAGGTGATCGGCGTGGCGAGGTCGGTGTGGTTGTCGAGGAGGACGGCGTACGGGTCGGCGCTGCGGTAGCGCAGCCGGGCGGGGACGGAGACGGTCAGGCCGGGCCCGACGTCCACCCGGAGGTCGAGCGCGACCGCACAGCCCTCGTCGGCGGCGCGGGGCTCGGGGATACGTGGAATCTCGTACGTCATGACCGCCCCCGGGTGCGCAGAATCGTTTCTTCACAACCGCCACGGGCGGAATAGTCAGGGCTCACGGCAGGAACAACGAGCCACCCCGGCTCCGGCAACCCGCCCCGCGGGCCGGTCACCCGGGCGGGGCCGGACGGACCAGTCCGGCGGGCGGGCCGCCGGCCCCCGGCCTAGGCTTCCGAGGCGGAACCCCCTGGCGGCCTCGGAACGGAACCCCCATGCACCCTGTCGTACGCGGCGCCGGAGTCCTGGGCCTGGCCGTGGCGCTGGCCGGCGGCGCCACCGGGTGCCAGAGCGGCCCCACGGCGAGCTCCGCGAAGGTCGAACCGTCCACCGCCGCGTCCACCCCCGCCACCTCCGCCGCCACCACCCCGACCACGTCGCCCACGTCGCCCGCCGCCACCGTCCCAGCGCTGCCCGCCGCGCTCACCGGCCAGCAGCCCGCGTGGCGGGCCTGCCCGGCCCCCTCCGCCGCCCAGGGCGGCGGCGAGGCGCCGGGCGCGCCCTGGGAGTGCGCCACCGTCAAGGCCCCGCTGGACCACGCCGATCCCACCGGGCCGACCATCGACCTCGCGCTGATCCGGCTGCCGGCCGTCGGCGGCGGGCCGAGGATCGGCTCGCTGCTCTACAACTTCGGCGGCCCCGGCGCCTCCGGCGTCGCCACCCTGCCCGCCCTCGCCCGGGACTACGCCGACCTCAACACCCGCTACGACCTGGTGGGCTTCGACCCGCGCGGCGTCGGCGAGAGCGCGGGCGTGCACTGCCTGGACGACGCCGCCACGGACGCCGCGGCCGCCGTCGACGGCTCGCCCGACGACACCGGCGAGGTGCGGGCGCTCGACGAGGCCGTCACCGCGTACGCCTCCGCCTGCCGGAGCAACTCCGGCGCCGTCCTGGCCCACATCGACACCGTCTCGGCGGCACGCGACCTCGACCTGCTCCGCCAGGTGCTCGGCGACGAGCGGCTGCACTACTTCGGCTTCTCCTACGGCACCGAACTCGGCGGCGTCTACGCCCACCTGTACCCGCACACCGTCGGCCGCCTGGTGATGGACGCCGTCGTCGACCCGACCCAGGACCCGGTGCAGGGCTCGCTCGGCCAGGCCGCGGGCTTCCAGCACGCCCTGGAGAACTTCATGGCGGCCTGCGCCGAGCAGGTCGGCGACCTCTGCCCGACCGGCCCGGGCGGCACCGAGGGCACCCGGCGGATCACCACCCTGCTCCAGGGCCTGGACACCGCCCCGCTGCCCGGCGGCGACGGCCGCACCCTCACCCAGGACCTCGCCGTCACCGGCATCGCCGCCGCGCTCTACAGCGAGGCGAGCTGGAACGCCCTCGCCGTCGGCCTCCAGGAGGCGCTGCAACTCGGCACCGGCGACACCCTGCTCGCGCTCGCCGACGCCTACCAGGGCCGCGACCCGCAGGGCCGCTACAGCAACCTGTCCGCCGCCAACCGGGCCATCAACTGCGTCGACGACCGGCAGCGCTACACCGCCGCCGAGGTCGGCGCGCAGCTTCCGGCGTTCCGTCAGGCCTCGCCGGTCTTCGGCGACTTCGCCGCCTGGGGGCTCACCTCCTGCGCGGGCTGGCCGGTGTCCGGCCTGACCGACCACCCCGACGTCAGCGCCCCCGGTGCGGCCCCGATCGTGGTCATCGGCAACACCGGCGACCCGGCCACCCCGTACGAGGGGGCCCGGGCGATGGCACAGCAGCTCGGCGCGGGCGTCGGGGTGACCGTCACCCTGCGCGGGCAGGGCCACGGCGGCTACGACACCGGCAACGCCTGCCTCAAGCAGGCCGTCGACCAGTACCTGCTGGACGGCCTGGTGCCCGCCGACGGCACCACCTGCACGTAACAAGCCGTCACCAACCTCCCACCCCGGTCGGGGACTTCGCGGAACGACGCCCTACCGTGGGCCCCGGAAAGGGGACCACATGACCGCCAACCCGCCACGGCTGCAGGGCAATCGCTGCCTCCTCGACCCCGCGCACCCGTTCCCCGAACGGGTCACCCGGCTGGTCCGGGCCTGGGAGGACGACGGCCGGGCCGGCTACCGCCTGGTCGACGGACGGGCGCTGCTCGCCCTCTACTGCTGGCACCTGGACGCCACCCGGCGCGGCACCGCCGACGACGCCCCGGCCACCACCGCGTACGTCGCAGCGGCCTTCGCCGCCAACGGGGGCGCGGACGGCTGGGACGCACTGCTGCGCGAACGGGCCGACTGCACCTGCCACGGCCAGAGCTGGCGGCTGGAGAACATCTCGGTCTGCCTGGGCTGTCTGCGCTACGTCTGCTACCGGGTCGACGGCCCGTGCTGCCCCGGCGCCCGCATCGTCGGCTGAGCCTCGCCCGCGCCCCCCGTCAGCAGCCGGGCCAGCAGCGCGGCGGGCCCCTCGGGCAGGGCGCCGTGGACCAGTTCGACGCGGTGCACCAGCCGGGGCGCCCGGACCGGGACGGCCGCGACCCCCGGCGCACCCGCCAGGGCGGCGGCGGGCAGCAGGGCCAGCCCGTGCCCGGCGGCGACCAGGGCGAGCAGCCCGCGCAGATCGGTGCCCAGGTAGCGGGCGGCCGGCCGGTAGCCGTCGACGGCGGTGGCGGCGCGCAGCCTGGCCCCGGTCGGGGCGAGGCCGGGAGCGTCCAGCCAGTGCGCGGCGGACAGGTCGGCGAGCGCCGGACCGGGGCGCCCGGCGAGCGGATGGCCCGCCGGCAGGGCGACCGCGAGCGGCTGCTCCGCGACGGCGAGGGTGGTGAGCGGGCCCACGTCGGGCAGCGGGAGCGGGTCGGACGGGGCGGCCGGGCCGTCGACGAGCGCGACGTCCACGGCGCCGGCGGCGACCTCGGCGGGCAGGGCGTCCTGGGCGAGCACCCGGACCGTCAGATCCACCACCGGATACACCCGGCGCACCTCGGCGAGCGCGCGCCCCACCTCCACTCCGAACGCCAGCGGTGTGGCCCCGACCGTGAGCCGGGCGCTCGCGGCGCCCGCCAGGCGCGCGATGTCGGCTCGCGCCGCATCGATCCTCAGCAGCAGCGCGGAGGCGTGCTCCAGCAGCCGCGCGCCCGCCTCAGTCGGGCCGACCGGGCGGCGGTACAGCACCGCCGTACCGAGGTCCGCCTCCAGCGCGGCGATCTGCTGGGAGACCGCCGACTGGGTGTAGCCGAGCTCCCGGGCCGCCTCGGAGAACGAGCCCAGCCGGACCACGGCGACGAAGGTGCGCAACTGCTGCGGCTCCACGGGCCATCACGTCCACTGATCGAGGAGTAAGGAATCATCGTTGGCGCTGATGCCGCGCCGCCGGTCAGGATAACGGCATGACGCATCCCGCCCCGCGCCTCGCCCTGGTCGGCGACCGGTCGACCGCCGTCCGCTCGCACACCCGGATCCCCGCACTGCTCGACGCGCTCGCCGACCGCGACCAGCTCGTCCTGGACGCCTACTGGATCCCCACCGAGGAGGCCGCCGCCCCCGGCGCGCTCGACGGCTTCGACGCCGTCTGGCTGCTCCCCGGCAGCCCGTACCGCAGCGAGGACGGCGCGGTGGCCGCCGTACGCGCCGCCCGCGAACGCCGCATCCCCTTCCTCGGCACCTGCGCCGGCTTCCAGCACGCGGTGCTGGAGTACGCCCGCCACGTCTGCGGCATCGGCGGCGCCGCGCACGGCGAGAACGACCCCGGCGAGGACGATCTGGTGATCGTGCCGCTCAGCTGCTCCCTGGTCGGGCACGAGGGCGCGGTGCGCCTGACGCCCGGATCACTGGCCGAGCGGGTCCTTGGCGCGCCGCGCACGGTGGAGCGCTACCACTGCGCGTACGGGCTGAACGACGCCTACCGGGAGCGGCTGCACGCCGGCGGCCTGCGGTTCAGCGGCGCGGACGACTCCGGACAGCTGCGGATCCTGGAGCTGCCCGCCGAGGCGCACCCGTTCTTCCTCGCCTCGCTGTTCCAGCCGGAGCTGGCCGGCGACGGCACCCGGGCCCACCCGATGATCCGCGCCTTCGCCGCCGCCGCTGCCGGCCGGACCGCCGCCCTCAACGACGGTCGGTGAGCCGCTCCCACACCTCGGCGACCCTGGGCGCGAGCTCCTCCAGCGGGCCGCTGTTGTCGATCACCAGGTCGGCGATCGCCAGCCGGTCGGCCCGGCTCGCCTGGGCGGCCATCCGGGCCCGGGCCTCCTCCTCGGTCATCCCGCGCAGCCGGACCAACCGCTCGACCCGCACCTCGTCCGCCGCGTCCACGACGACCACCTTGTCGTACAGCGGCCCGAGCCCGTTCTCGGCGAGCAGCGGGACGTCGTGGACCACCACCGCGTCCGGCGCGGCCGCCGCCTCCAGCTCGGCGGACCGCGCCCGGACCAGCGGGTGCACGATCGCGTTCAGCGCCCGCAGCCGCTCCGGGTCGGCGAAGACGATCGCGCCGAGCGCCGGCCGGTCCAGCGAGCCGTCCGCCGCGAGCACGCCCTCGCCGAACTCGGCGGCCACGGCCTTGAGGCCCGCCGTGCCGGGGGCGACCACCTCGCGGGCGATCACATCGGAGTCCACGATCACCGCGCCGTGGGCGGCGAGCAGCCGCGACACCTCGCTCTTGCCGGCGCCAATGCCGCCCGTCAGTCCGATCTTCAGCATGGCGCCAGGCTACCGGCGGTGGTTGTCAGCTGGCACCCGAGGCTTGTCGGCCGACACGTACCTCACCGCGGTCACCCCAGGTCGAGGCTCTCGCCCTCCCCCAGAGTCCGCAGCTCCGCCCCGGTGCCCGGCCCTCCGGGCCCGACCAGCCGGGTGTGCACGGCCAGGCCGGCCGGGCTGAGCACCGCGTCGTGCACCGGGACGGCCTGCCGGGGCCCGGCCTCGCGGACGTAGTCGACCAGCTCGGCGACCTTGGTCCACGGCGCGGCGATCGGCAGCAGCAGGGTGTCCACCGGCTGCGGCGGGACGGTCAGCGCGTCCCCGGGGTGGAACAGCCGCCCGTCGAAGAGGAAGCCGACGTTGCGCACCCGGGGGATCTCCGGGTGGATCACCGCGTGCCACTCGCCGTGCACCGTGACGGCGATCCCGCCGACCTCGAAGGCGTCGTCCTCGCCGACCGCGGTCACCCGCCGGGCCACCCCCTCCAGCTTCCGGGCGACGTCCGGGTTGGTCCACACCCGCAGCGCCGGGTCCGCCTCCAGCGCCGCCCGCAGCGGGGCCTCGTCGAAGTGGTCGGCGTGCTCGTGGGTGATCAGCACGGCGTCCGCGCCCGCCAGGGCGGCCGGATCGGTGAACATCCCGGGATCGACGACGACGGTCGCCCCCTCGTGCTCCAGGCGTACGCAGGCATGTCCGAACTTGGTGATCCGCATGCCTCAGCACGGTACTCCCGAACCGCTAAGGCGCGACGGCGACCGGCTCCTTCCCCCCGACGGGCACCGCCTCCCCGACGGGCGCCGCCTCCGCGACGGGCTCCTCGTCGACGGCGACCGGCCGCTGGGCCGGCAGCGCCGCCGCCCCGATCTCCGGCAGCTCGACGTGCTCGCTCAGCCCGAACCGGTCGTGCAGCCGGCGCAGCGGGGCCGGCGCCCACCAGTTGAACTCGCCGAACAGGCTCATCGCGGCGGGCACCAGCAGGCAGCGCACCAGCGTGGCGTCGACCGCCACCGCGACGGCCAGCGCGATGCCCATCTGCTTGACCATCAGCATGTCGCCGAGCGCGAAGCCGGCGAAGACGATCACCATCAGCAGCGCCGCCGAGGTGATGATCCGCCCGCTGCGCTGGACGCCCAGCTCCACCGCCCGGGTACAGCTGTGACCCTTGTCCCGCAGCTCCTTGATCCTGGCGAGCAGGAAGACCTCGTAGTCCATCGACAGCCCGAAGGCGAAGGCGAACACCAGCACCGGGATGAAGGTCTCAAGACCGCCGGTGGGGCTGAAGCCCAGCAGTCCGCTGAACCAGCCGTCCTGGAAGACCAGGGTGAGCGCGCCCAGCGAGGCGCCCAGCGAGAGCAGGTTCATCAGCAGGGCCTTGACCGGCATCACCACCGAGCCGGTCATCAGGAACAGCAGGATCAGCGTGCCGAGCGCCACCAGGCCGAGCGCGATCGGCCCCCGGGTGAGCAGTTCGTCCTGGAAGTCGACGACCGAGGCCGCGCCGCCGGTCACCTCGGTGGTGAGCCCGCCGCGGTCGGCGCGCAGCTCCTTGACCACCTGCTTGGCCTGCCCGCCCTGGGGGTCGCCGTGCACCAGCACGTCGATGGTGGAGACGGTGTCGCTCACCGGGGTGACGGCGCGCACGCCGCTGACGCCCGGCACCTTGGCCACCACGTCGTCCGCGTAGGCCTGGGCGACGGCGGCGCCGCTCTCCACCACCACCGTGATCGGGGCGGCGGAGGCCTGCGGGAAGCGCTGGTCGATCGTCTCGGCGACCTGCCGGCCGGCCGAGGAGGCGGGCAGCACGGCGGCGCCGGAGCTGCGCATGTCGGCGTGCAGGAACGGCGCACCGGCGGCCACCAGCAGCGCGGTGCAGGCGAGCGCCACGGGCACCGCCCGCTTGCCGACCCGGCGCACCGTCCGGCTGAAGAAGCCCTCGTCGGGGACGGGCGCCGTGGGTGCCTTGATCCGGCTCCCGGCGAAGCCCAGCAGCGCGGGGATGAGGGTCAGCGCGGCGGCGACCGCGATCACCACGACGCTCACCCCGGCCGCGGAGACGGCGGCGAGCACCGGACTGGTGAAGACGAACAGGCCGGAGAGCGCGACGGCCACGGTCAGTCCGGAGAAGGCGACGGTGCGCCCGGCCGTGGCGGCGGTCCGCTCGACGGCGGCGGCGATGGTGGCGCCGTGGCCGCGTTCCTCGCGGAAACGGTTCACCATGAGCAGCGCGTAGTCGATCGACAGGCCGAGGCCGAGCACGGTGGCGATCGGCAGCACGCTGGTGTCGATGTCCATGATCTTGCTGAAGCCGAACATGGCCAGCAGCGCGCCGCCGACCGAGGCGACCGCGCCGATCACCGGCAGGCTGGCGGCGGCCAGGCCGCCGAAGACCAGCACCATGACGATCAGGGTGAGCGGCAGGGTGACGATCTCGCCGAAGCGGGTGTCCCGCTCGGTCTGCTTCTTGACCTCCTCCTCCAGCACCAGGTCCCCACCGACGGTCACCTTGCCGCCGTCGGCCCGGACGTCGGCCTGAATGGCGGAAAGTCGCTGGGTGACGGCGGTGGTCTGGGCGGAGGTGCTGGTGTCGGACATCCGCACCGAGACCAGGCTCGCGGTGCCGTCGGCCGAGCGGAGCGCGGCGGCGCCCGGGCCCGGGCCGTAGGCGTCGGCGGCCGAGGAGACCCCGGGAAGGGCGGCGATCTCGGCGGTGGCGCGGGTGACGGCGTCCCGGACGGCCGCGTCGTCCACCGGCCGGCCGTCCACCACGGCGGTGACGGTACCCCTGGCCGGGTCTGCGGCGGTGACGACGGCGCTGCCGCGGTCCGCCTCGGAGGAGGCGGAGGAGGCGCCGGCCACCGAGCCCTCGAAGACCCGCCCGCCGATCAGCACGCCTATCACCAGCACGACGGCCCAGAAACCGAGCACCCAGCGCCGCTGCCGGTAGCAGAACCGGCCGAGGGCGGCGAGGCGGCCGCCGACCGGCTGATCGGCGGACGGGCGGGGGGAGGCGGCGGAAGACACGGCGGAGCGAAGGCTCATGTGCGGGGGGTGCCTAGCGTGCGGGGCCGGGTGAGCGGCCCATCGGGCAACTCCTCCCAAGGTAGGCGCCGGGTCCCGAATCACCCATAGGTATTCAATGAGCCCCTCATCACAAAAATCCTTCACATAAGGAACAAATAATGAAGGTCGAAAAACAATGAACCCCGCTCGGAAACCGAGCGGGGTTCATCGATGACGCTATGCGCTAGTCACGCACCAGCGGGGCAGAGCTTCAGCTCTGGCCGCCGGCCAGCTTCTCGCGCAGGGCGGCCAGGGCCTCGTCCGAGGCCAGGGCGCCGGAGCCCTCGTCGCTGCTGGACGAGTAGGAGCCACCCGCGGCGGCGGCGACGGCGTCGCCACCCTCGGCAGCGGCCTCCGCGTCGGCCTCGCGGCTCTTGATGACCTGGGCCTGGTGCTGCTCGAAGCGCGCCTGGGCCTCGGCGTACTGCCGCTCCCACTCCTCACGCTGCTTCTCGTAGCCCGCCAGCCAGTCGTTGGCCTCGGGGTCGAAGCCCTCCGGGTAGATGTAGTTGCCCTGGTCGTCGTAGGACGCGGCCATGCCGTACAGGGTCGGGTCGAACTCGACCTCGGCCGGGTTGGCACCCAGCGCCTCGTTGGCCTGCTTCAGCGAGAGGCTGATGCGACGACGCTCGAGGTCGATGTCGATGACCTTGACGAAGATCTCGTCGCCGACCTGGACGACCTGCTCCGGGATCTCGACGTGGCGCTCGGCCAGCTCGGAGATGTGGACCAGACCCTCGATGCCCTCGTCCACGCGGACGAACGCACCGAACGGAACCAGCTTGGTGACCTTACCCGGGACGACCTGGCCGATCTGGTGGGTACGGGCGAACTGCTGCCACGGGTCCTCCTGGGTCGCCTTCAGCGACAGGGAGACACGCTCGCGGTCCATGTCGACGTCGAGGACCTCGACGGTGACCTCCTGGCCGACCTCGACGACCTCGGACGGGTGGTCGATGTGCTTCCAGGAGAGCTCGGAGACGTGAACCAGGCCGTCGACGCCACCCAGGTCCACGAAGGCACCGAAGTTGACGATCGAGGAGACGACGCCGGAGCGCACCTGGCCCTTCTGCAGGGTGGTGAGGAAGGTCTGGCGGACCTCGCTCTGGGTCTGCTCCAGCCAGGCACGGCGGGACAGGACCACGTTGTTGCGGTTCTTGTCCAGCTCGATGATCTTGGCCTCGAGCTCCTTGCCCACGTAGGGCTGGAGGTCGCGGACGCGACGCATCTCGACGAGCGAGGCCGGGAGGAAGCCACGGAGGCCGATGTCGAGGATGAGACCACCCTTGACGACCTCGATGACGGTACCGGTGACGATGCCGTCCTCTTCCTTGATCTTCTCGATCGTGCCCCAGGCACGCTCGTACTGAGCGCGCTTCTTGGACAGGATGAGACGACCCTCCTTGTCCTCCTTCTGGAGAACCAGGGCCTCGATGTTGTCGCCGACGGCGACGACCTCGTGCGGGTCGACGTCGTGCTTGATCGACAGCTCGCGGGACGGGATGACGCCCTCGGTCTTGTAACCGATGTCGAGGAGAACCTCGTCACGGTCGACCTTCACGATGACGCCCTCGACGATGTCGCCATCGTTGAAGTACTTGATGGTCTCGTCGATCGCGGCCAGGAACGCCTCGGCGTCGCCGATGTCGTTGAGCGCGACCTGCGGGGTGGTGCTGAGGGAGGAGTCGGTGGGGCTCGTCATTAGGAAAAGGGCTCCGGTACGGACATGAAAGTCGTAGGTAATGCCACGCGGAGGGCCCGTATCGCTCCCACCGAAAGCCGGACAGCCAAGAACACGGAGCACCGGGATTCCCGTGGCAACGGGAGATCGGCGTCCGTCTTGCGACCGTGGGGTCTTCGACAGATGCGAGCGCGACCTGCTCCGTCCGAGGCGCGCAGGCCCGCAGCGCAACTTGTAGCATACGGGGACGGCCAGGCACGGTCAACGCCAGAAACGGCAAGACGGTGGAGCCCGGTATGGATCAGGCCATATCCTCCGATTGCGCACCTCAACGGGTGGCGGCCGCTGGGAGGACCCTTCCCCGGATGCCACCACCGGGACACCGGGCCTCTCGGACCGGTTCACGGCAGCGGCGCTTCCGCAGACCACACCCTACGCGATGGGCCTTCTCACCGTGACCGGCACCCCCCTCCCCGACCCCATTGATCTCGACATCGATCTTGACGAGGACGGCGACGACCCGGTAAGGCGGTCCGCCGGCACCGGCGAGAGCAGCCGCGCCAGCCGCCACTGGTGGGACCGCAACGCCGACGAATACCAGGACGAGCACGGCGAGTTCCTCGGCGACGACCGGTTCACCTGGTGCCCCGAGGGCCTCGACGAGGCGGACGCCCGGCTGCTCGGCGACGTCGCCGGCCGCACCGTCCTGGAGATCGGCGCCGGCGCCGCCCAGTGCTCGCGCTGGCTGGCCGGCCGCGGCGCCCGCCCGGTCGCCCTCGACATCTCGCACCGCCAGCTCCAGCACTCGCTGCGGATCGACCTCGCCCGCGGCGCCGCGCCCGTCCCGGTCGTCCAGGCCGACGCCGCCGTGCTGCCCTTCGCCGACGCCTCCTTCGACCTCGCCTGCTCCGCCTACGGCGCCGTCCCGTTCAGCGCCGACACCGCCGCCCTGATGCGCGAGGTCCACCGGGTGCTGCGGCCCGGCGGGCGCTGGGTCTTCTCGGTCACCCACCCGATCCGCTGGGCCTTCCCCGACGAGCCCGGCGTCGAGGGCCTCACCGCCGTCGCCTCCTACTTCGACCGCACCCCCTACGTCGAACAGGACGACCAGGGCCGGGCCACCTACGTCGAGCACCACCGCACCCTCGGCGACCGGGTCCGCGAACTCGTCGCCGCCGGCTTCCGGCTGCTCGACCTCGTCGAGCCCGAGTGGCCGGACGGGCACGAGCAGGACTGGGGCGGCTGGTCGCCGCTGCGCGGGCGGCTCATCCCGGGCACGGCGATCTTCGTCGCCGAGCGGGGCTGAGCCCGTTGCACCCCGCGTGGCGCGAGCTGCCCGTCCGATCCGCCCTGCCCGCGCTGGCCGACGCGCTGGAGGGGCACGGCGCCGCCGTCCTCGCCGCGCCGCCCGGCACCGGCAAGACCACCCTGGTGCCGCTCGCCCTGGCCGGGCTGCTCGGTTCCGGACCCGTTCGCCGCGTCCTCGTCGCCGAACCGCGACGGCTCGCCGTCCGGGCCGCCGCCCGGCGGATGGCCTGGCTGCTCGGCTCGGCCGTCGGTGAGCAGGTCGGCTTCACCGTACGCGGCGAGCGGCGCGTCGGCCCGGAGACCGTGGTCGAGGTGGTCACCACCGGCGTACTGCTGCAACGCCTCCAGCGCGACCAGGAGCTGCCCGGCGTCGACGTCGTCGTGCTCGACGAGTGCCACGAACGGCACCTGGACGCGGACACCGCGCTCGCCTTCCTGCTCGACGTGCGCGCCGCGCTGCGGCCCGAGCTGCGGATCGTCTGCGCCTCCGCGACCTCCGACACCGCCGCCTGGGCGGAACTCCTGGACGGCGCGCCGGTCGTCGAGGCGCACGGGGTCTCGCACCCGGTCGAGGTGGTGTGGGCGCCGCCGCCGCGCGCCGTCCGGCCCGCGCACGGCACCCGGGTGGACTTCGCGCTGCTCGACCACGTCGCGGCGGTGGTGCGGCGGGCGCTCGCCGAGCGGGACGGGGACGTGCTCTGCTTCCTGCCCGGCGTCGGCGAGATCGCCCGGGTCGCCGGGCAACTCGGCGGCGTGCCCGCCGAGGTCCTCCAACTGCACGGGCGCGCCCCGCAGGCCGTCCAGGACGCCGCCCTCGCGCCGTCCGCCTCCCGCCGCGTCGTCCTGTCCACCGCCGTCGCCGAGTCCTCCCTCACCGTCCCCGGCGTCCGGGTCGTGGTGGACGCCGGGCTGGCCCGCGAACCGCGCACCGACCACGCGCGCGGACTCGCCGCCCTGGTCACCGTGCGCGCCTCGCTCGCCGCCGCCCGCCAGCGGGCCGGCCGCGCCGGGCGCGAGGCCCCGGGCACCGTCTACCGCTGCTGGCACGAGGCCGAGGACGCCCGCGCGGCCCGCTTCCCCACTCCCGAGATCGCCCTCGCCGACCTCACCCCGTTCGCGCTCCAGGCCGCGGTGTGGGGCGACCCGGACGCCACGGGGCTCGCCCTGCCCGACCGGCCCCCGACCGGCGCGATGGCCGCGGCCCGGGAGACCCTGCTCGCCCTCGGGGCGGTCTCCCCCGACGGCCGCGCGACGAAGCGCGGCACCCGACTCGCCCGCACCGGCCTGCACCCGCGCCTCGCCCGCGCCCTCGTCGACGGCGCGCCCGCCGTGGGCGCCCGCCGGGCGGCCGAAGTGGTCGCCCTGCTCTCCGAGGAACCGCCGCGCGCGCTGGGGGACGACCTGGGCGCGGTGTGGCGCACCGTCCGCACCTCCCGCGATCCCTACGCCGGCCGCTGGCGCGAGGAAGTCCGCCGCCTCCTGCGCGCCACCTCCGACGAACCCGCCACCTCCCTGACCGACGCCACCGCCGTCGGCCTGGTCGTCGCCCTCGCCTTCCCGGAACGCATCGCCCGAGCCCGGGTGGAACGGCCCGCCCCCGGCGAGCGCAGCCCGTACCTGATGGCCTCGGGCACCGCCGCCGAACTCGCCCCCGGCACGGCCCTCGGCGCCGTACCGTGGCTCGCCGTCGCAGTCGCCGACCGCCCGGCCGGCTCGCACTCGGCGCGGATCCTGCACGCCGCCGTACTGGAGGAGGACACCGCCCGCCAGGCCGGGGCGCCGCTGCTCACCAGTCGCGCCGAGGTCCACTGGGACACCCGGCGCAGCGACGTCGTCTCCCGCCAGGTGGAGTCCCTCGGCGCCGTGGAACTCGCCGAGAAGCCCCTCAACCGCCCTGATCCGGCGTTGGTCCGCACAGCCCTCCTGGAGGGCCTCACCCGCGAGGGCATCAGCGCCCTCCTGAGCTTTCCGTCCAACCTCCGCGAGCGCCTTGCGTTCCTCCACAGCGCCATCGGAGCCCCCTGGCCCGATGTCTCCGACGAGGCGCTGCTCGACCGCGCCGACGAGTGGCTGGAGCCCGAACTCTCCCGCGCCCGCCGCCGCGCCGACCTGGCGAGGATCGACACCACCGCCGCCCTCCAACGCCTCCTGCCATGGTCCACCGGCGAGGCAGGCCGCCTGGACGAACTCGCCCCCGAACGCATCAATGTCCCCAGCGGATCGAAGATCCGAGTCGACTACACCAATGAACGCCCCGTACTGGCCGTCAAGTTGCAGGAACTCTTCGGCTGGAAGGCGGCCCCCGTGCTGGCCGCCGGAAGAATCCCCCTCACCATCCACCTCCTCTCCCCCGCCGGCCGCCCCGCCGCCATCACAGGAGACCTGGCGTCCTTCTGGCAGAACGGCTACCCCGCCGTCCGCGCAGACCTCAGAGGCCGCTACCCCCGCCACCCCTGGCCCGAAGACCCGACGACGGCGGAGCCCACCAAGCGCACCAACGCCCGGAAGTAGCCCTCAAGAGAAGGCCCCGCCGCCCAAAGCACGGGCGGCGGGGCCCCGGACGACTCGTGGATTCCGTCAGGCCTCGCCGAACTCGCCGACACGAACGCCCGCAACGAACGACTGCCAAGCGGAGGTCGAAAAAGCCAGTGCCGGGCCCTCCGGATCCTTGGAATCACGGACTGGCACCCGGCCCGGCGACCCGATCGCCACCTCGACGCATTGCCCCTGCTGGGCACTGTACGAGCTCTTGCGCCAAGCGGCGCCGCACAGGTCATCCATGATCAAAACCCTTCCGCACTTCTCGAATGAACTCGATGCTCGCCGCCCGCGACAATGCCTCCACCTGGAGGTGATCGTACTCACTGGCCCACCCGGCCAGCGTCTCCGGATCCCGTTCGAGAAAGCCCCGCTTCTGCGTCTCCCCATAGCCAACCATGGACCTGTTCTGCATGGTCAGCAACGTAATTGGGTGCGCAAACGGTCTGACCTCGCCCAGCGAGAACGGGCTGACCTGCACAAGGACGCGAGGCCGACCCGCAAGGGACTCAAGGTGCCGCAATTGCTCGACCATGACTTCGCGACTTCCGATGGATCGCCGCAGCGCCCCTTCGTCTATGACCGCGTGGATGAGTGGTGCGGGATCACCAACAAGGAGCTGCTGCCTGTGGAGTAGCAACTCCGTTCGCTCATCGGCCTGCTGCTGCGTTGCGACACCCCGGCTGACCAGCGCCCCCTGATACGCGCGGATGTATGCGGGGGTCTGCAGGAGGCTCGGAACGATGTTGATCTCGAACAGCCGCATCGCCACAGCCTTCGACTCATCGCCCAGATACTCCTCGAAGCCCTCGAACAGGATGCGCCGACCCGACTTGCTCCACTCCGCCAGGAACTGCCGCTCCAAACCGAACGCTCTGTCAAGTTGTGTTGAGATTCGTCGAGTTGCTCTCCTGCGCCCATTTTCGAGGGCGGAGATGTGCGACGACGTACACCCGACCAGCCCCGCAAGGTACTCCTGCGTCCACCCTCGCTGCTCCCGCGACCTGCGCACGAGCGCCCCAAACTCGGCCGCCGGGGATCCCTGAGGATCAAGTTCCCTCTTGTTCAAGGCGATTCACCCTACCAATCAAACAGCATCGACAAGTTGAATACCTCCAGATCCTAGAGCACAGTGGATTCGCCGGGTAGTCGATTCGCTACACACCGAAGTGACGCCTTGGCGCCCCTCCGTCCCACCCCCACCGAGGTACTCCGCCATGCCCGCTTCCTGCCGCCCCCGCTCGTTCGCCGCCCGCCTCGACTCCCGCACCTCCTCCACCCCCATCGCCCGGCAACTCCTCCGCGCGTACCTCGCCGCCCTGCCCACCGGCGACCGCTACTCCGACATCGCCGAACTCCTCCTCGGCGAGCTGTTCGCCAACGCCGTCCAGCACTGCGACGCCCCCAGCGACCGCCTCATCGAGATCCGCTTCGCCCTCGTCAACTCCCGCCTGCGCCTCGAAGTCCACGACGCCGGCAGCGGCCGCCCCACCCTCCACACCGCCGCCCCCGACGACGAGCACGGCCGCGGCCTCTTCCTCGTCGACGAACTCGCCGAACGCTGGGGCTGCTGCCCCCGCGCGGGCGGCGTCGGCAAGTTCGTCTGGGCCCTGATCACCCCCGCCTTCGCCCATGCCGCCTGAACGTCGCGTCGCGGAGGCCTACCCCCACGCAACCCGCCCC
>NZ_JBHVER010000095.1:0-29391 GCF_042802195.1 Kitasatospora sp. NPDC057500
GGCCACCGGGAGCAGGGGAGGGACAGGGACGGCGTTACGAGGCGGGCGGGCAGACCAGGCTGCTGACGACGGACGGGTCGAGGGCCACGGCGCCCTGGTAGGTGCCCTGGGCGTACTCGTAGTAGAAGTAGTAGATCTGGAATCCCAGGTAGGCCCCCGTGGTGCAGTCCGAGTCCGCTGTGAACCGGAACGGCAGGGTCACCGTGCGACTGTCCCCGGGAGCGATCGGAACCTCCGGTGCGACCAGGTTGAAGCGGGCACTCGCGCCCGCGAAGTCGCACCAGCTCGCGCCGGAGCAGCCGGTGAGTTCGCTGTGCACCGTCGTGGGGCCGGACAACGGGGTGTAGAGCGTCGCGTAGAGGAAGTTCACCGGGGTGGCCTGGCGGTTGGTGAAGGTCACGGAGAGCGTGGCGGCCTGTCCCGGCGTGAGCGTCGCACGGTCGACGCTCAGTACGAAGTGCGGCCCCTGGGGCTCGGGCGCGGCGAAGGCCTGCCCCCCGAAGCCCAGCAGACCGAGGAACAACGTCAGTGCGGCGACGAGACGCACACGCCTCATCGCCGAGGCAGGAATCGACATGGTCGCCCAGCGTAGGCACCCGCCCCCGCCCCGTCTGCCCCGCCGTCGGGAATCCGGCCATGATCGGACGCATACGCACGTGACCGCGAGTGAACGGTGACCACGGGTGTGGTCGCGGGCACCGGATCCGCCGGAGGTCCGAACCGGGGACCCGTTTGCGGGGGCCGTGGCGGTGTGGTGCATTGGGAGGGACACCACAACGGCCGGGGTGCCGCCGCTGAGGAGGTGGTGAGCGATGGCCGAGTTCGACCGGGGGCCGACGGACGCGTTCGCGGATCTGTTCGCGCGGGTGCCGGATCCGCCCGAGGAGGAGTCGTTCTGGTTCGACTGGGGGCCGGTCTTCTACCGGGGGCGGCTGGACGGCTCGGCGCGGGTGCTGGTGGTGGCCTCGGACCCGGGGCCGACCGAGCGGGTCGCGGGGCGCGGCCTGGTCGGTGACGCGGGGCAGCGGGTGCAGGGGTTCCTCGGCAAGCTGGGGCTGACGCGCTCCTACGTGTGCCTCAACGCGTGGGCGTACGCGGTGCATCCGTCACGCGCCCAGGCGATGAAGGAGCGGCTCGATGACGCCGCCCAACTCCATTGGCGCAACCAGGTTTTCAGCGAGGCGGTCGGCCTCCAGTTGCAGGCCGTGGTGGCGATGGGGTTCATGGCGCAGGAGGCCGTGCGGCTCTGGGACGGCCGGCCGCAGCAGGCGGTGCTGGCGAAGGTGCCGCACCCGTCGAGCCATGACCCGGTGGCGCTGCTGAACGGCTGGCGGGAGGCGGTCACGACGCTGCGCCCCGTCGTCACCCCGGACGACGACGGCGACAACACCGGCCCCAACTACGGCGAGGTCTTCGAGGAGGCCGACTACCGCCCGATCCCCCGCCGCGACCTGCCGTTCGGCGCGCCGGCGTTCCTGGGGGACGACGCCTGGGTGCGCGCCGGGGACGCGGGGCTGCAGAACTCGGTGCGCCGGCCCGCCCCGGACGACGGGCACACGCTGCTCTGGAAGGCGCCGGACTGATGGCGCTCGTCCTGCGCGGCACCGTCGTCACCTTCGACGCCGGACACCGGGTCCTCGACCCCGGCGAGGTCTACGTCGGCGATGACGGCCGGCTGGACGCGGTGCAGCCGGCCGGGCAGCCCGCGCCCGCCGGGTTCGCCGCCGCCCCGGTGGTCGACCTCACCGCCTCGGGCGCGCTGGTGCTGCCCGGCCTGGTCGACCTGCACGGCCACCTCCAGTACCACACGCTGCCGCTGTGGGAGGCGGTCGGCGTGCCGTACCTGCACCACGACCGCTGGGTGGACGAGGACGACGCGCCCGACTACTCGACCACCGTCACCTGGCCCGCCAAGGTGCTGGGCCACGCCGCGCCCGAGGCGCTGCTCGCGTACATCGAGGTGAAGGCGCTGGTCGGCGGCACCACCTCGGTCCAGGGCGCCCCGCGTTCGACCCGCCCGATCGACGGCGGACTGCTGCGGATCGTCGACATCGAGAAGCTGCCGGCGGGGCGCGACACGGTGCTGACCGCCGCGCTCCAGAAGGACGCCGAGGTGCTGCGCAACGAGATCGCGGACAAGCTCGACGGCACCCGGGTGCTGATCTACCACGTCGCGGAGGGGCGGCGCGCCGAGGAGCCGGACCCGGCCAATCCGGTGTCGCACGTGCACCGCGAGTTCGAGGACCTCGAACCCTGCCTCAAGCCCGGCCTGGTCTGCGTGCACGGCACCGCGCTCACGGCCGCCGAGTTCGCGGCCTGGCAGGACGCCGTGGCGGCGGTCGACCCGGCCGAGCGCGGCACCGTGGTGTGGTCGCCGTTCTCCAACCTCTGGCTCTACCACGAGACGACGGACGTGGTCGCGGCGGCCGCGCAGGGGCTGCGGATCGCGCTCGGCTCCGACTGGTCGCCCTCGGGCACCAAGCACGTGCTGGGCGAACTGAAGGTGGCCGACGGCCTCAACGCCCACGAGCTGGGCGGCCACTTCGACGACCGGGAGCTGTGCGACCTGGTCACCGCCAACCCCGGCGACGCACTGGCGACCGCCTGGGGGCCGCAGGTGGGGCGCCTGGAGGCCGGCAGCGCCGCCGACCTGCTGGTGCTGGACCGCGGGCAGCCCGGCAAGGACGTGTACCGCGCCGTCATCGACGCCACCGAGCGCCACGTCCTGCTGGTGGTCTCCCGCGGCCGGCCGCGCTACGGCACGCAGCCGCTGATGACCGCCGCCGGGGCGGGCGCGACCAGTGCGATCCAGCCCGCGCCCGGGCTGCGCCGCCGGGTGGCGCTGGACGGGGTGGGCGGGACCGGACCGGACGGCGGGCCCCGGGACTGGGCCGGGGTCAAGCGGGCGCTGGACAAGGTACGCCAGGACCCGCAGGCCGCGTTCCGCGACGCCCAGGACGCGCTGGCGGCGTGGGGCGGACCGCTCGACGACCCCGACGCACCGCTCGCCCTGTTCGGCGACATGCCCGAGGGCGAGGCGGCGGCGCTGGCCGGCACCGACGACGTCCCGGCCGGCCTGGTCATCCCCGAGCCGGACGCACTGACCCACGACGCCGCCTTCCTCGCCGCCTTGGACCGCAGCGGGATCCCGGAGCTGCGACGGCTGGAGGCGCGCTACCCGTGAGCCCTCGGTACACCGCTCCCAGCCGGGCCCTGCCGGACTCCACCGGGCTCGACGCCTTCATGGCCCGGGCCGCCGCCGACCCGCTGCCGCTCGCCGACCGCTACCGGCTGGTGACCGCCGCCCGCGTCGTCGTCGAGGAGCTCTACGTCCACCTGCCGCTCAAGCGGGCCCGCTACGCCACCGACCCGGTGCAGCGCCTGCGGCTGCTGGAGCGGCGGGTCCCGGCCCTCAGCGAGCTCCAGTTCCACGCCGAACTCGCCGCCGTCTTCCGGGACCTGCGCGACCTGCACACCGTCTACCAGCTCCCCGACCCGTACCGGGGGCAGGTCGCCGTGCTCGGCTTCCTGGTGGAGCGCTACCACGACGCGGACGGCACGCCGCACTACCCGGTCTCCCGGATCGACGACGCGCTGCGGCACGCGGACTTCGACGCCGGCGTGGAACTGGAGCTGTGGAACGGCGTCCCCGTCGAGCGCGCCGTCGAACGCGGCACCGCCGCGCAGGCGGGGTGCAGCCCCGACGCGCGGCTGGCCCGCGGGCTGGAGTCGCTGACGCTGCGCCCGCTGCGGACCGCTCCCCCGCCGGACGAGCGGTGGGTCCTGCTCACCTACCGCACGCCCGACGGGCGGCTGCGCGAGACCCGGGTTCCGTGGCGGGTGCGCGCCGCCGACCGGCACGGGGGGCGCCACCAGGACCCGGTGCCCACGGCCGGCACCCACCTCGGGATCGACGCCGGCAACGAGGCCACCCGCCAGGCCAAGCGCGCGCTGTTCGCCCCGGCCCCGGCCCGCCGTTCGGCGGCGCGGGCACCCCGGGACGTCCTCGCGTACCGCAGGACGCGCGGCCGGCGCCCGTACGGGTACCTGCGCGTCTTCTCGTTCAACGTGGCGAGCGCCCGGCGGTTCGCCGAGCAGGTGGCGGCGCTCGCGGCGAAGGCGCCGCCGGACGGGCTGATCGTCGACGTCCGCGGCAACCCCGGCGGCAACATCCTGGCCGCCGAGGCGGCCCTGCGGGTGCTGAGCACGGGCCCCGTCGCCCCGGTCCGGTTCTCGCTGCCGACCACCCGGGCCGCGCTCGCCCTGGCCCGCGCCAACCCGGCCTTCCGGCCGTGGGCGCCGTCGATCCGCGACGCCGTGGAGACCGGCGAGCCGTACTCGCAGGCGTTCGCGCTCACCGACCCGGACGCGGTCGCCGAGGGGCTGCCGCGCTACCGGGGACCCAAGGTGCTGATCGTCGACGCGCTCACCTACTCGGCCGCCGACATCTTCGCCGCCGGCTTCGCGGACAACGGGCTCGGCCCCGTCCTCGGCACCGCCGGGACCACCGGTGCGGGCGGCGCCAACGTCTGGACGTACGAGCTGCTGGGCGTCTGGCTGCCCGACCTGCTCGGCCCGCTGCCGCGCGGCGCCGGCTTCCGGGTCGCCCTGCGCCGCGCCACCCGGGCCGGGGGCAACACCGGGGTCCCGCTGGAGGACTTCGGCGTGACGGCGGACCCGCTGCACCGGCTCACCAGGCGCGACGTCCTCGGCCACAACCAGGACCTGCTGGCGGCTGCCGCGGCATTGCTGCACTGAGCCCGACCGGCGTCCTTCACCAATGGAACACCTCCTTCTCCCGGGTGACTTGATTCGTCGTCAGATCAATTGAACCGGATGCACCCCGAAGAAGTGGTTCACGCCTGCGTGCAGCGCGGGCTCCGGGTTGCGGGCACCACGGTGATTCCGGCGATTCGCCATCGAAGCACCGCTTCACCGACCGATTCCCGGATTCCCGGATTCCCGAAACGGGGAACGATGAAGCATCTGCGCGCCCTGCCGCCGGCGGCCTCGGTCGCCGTCCTGAGCGCCGCCCCGCCGACCGGCCGACCGACGCCGGCCGGATCAGACCGTGACCGGCTAGCCACCTTCCGTCGCCACTCGGGTCACAGCAACCCGTCCAGATGGAGCCAGTCCCGTTCACATGTCAACCACACATCCTTGAAGCGACATCCTCAACAACCATTGTGGCTCCGCAGTCCCGGCGGGTAGAGTCCCGGTCCGCCGAGCACCGAACACGTGCTCGCACGGCATTCTTTGGGGCGGGCATGACAAATAACCGCAACATCCACGGGGCCACTTCCGACTTGATTGACGCGTTCACGGAAACCGTGCGCCGATATCCCGCGCGACCGGCGATCGTCCACCACGGACAGGACCTCAGCTATCGCCGACTGGAGGCATCGGCAAGCCGTTTGGCCGACCGACTCGGCGCCGCACCCGGCGTGGTGGCGGTTCCGGCGGTGCACACGCCGGACACCGTCGTCGGGCTGCTCGGCATCCTGGCCGCCGGCGGGGCGTACTGCCCGGTGGACCCGGCCTTCCCGCCGCAGCGGCAGCGGGAGATGCTGGCGGCGGCCGGGTGCCGGACGGCCGTCGGCCTCGATCCACAACTCGGCGCGGAGCCGCCGGCGTTACCGCGATTAGCCGAAAGCCTCGGGGTCGGCGGGCGACCCTACGAGCCCGAGCAGCCGGCCTACCTGCTCTTCACGTCGGGCTCGACCGGGCAGCCGAAGCCCGTCGTCACCCCGCGGCGGGCGATCTCCGCCGCCGTCGACTCGCTGCGCACCCTGTTCGCCCTCACCCCCGAGGACCGGGTGCTCCAGTTCGCCTCGCTGAACTGGGACACCTGCTTCGAGGAGATCCTGCCGACGCTCACCGCCGGCGCCGCGCTCGTCCTGGACCGCGAGGCCCACAGCGGGTCGTTCCCGCGCTTCCTGCGGATGATCGAGCGCGAGCGGGTCACCGTACTCGACCTGCCCACCGCCTTCTGGCACGAACTGGTCCGCCACCTCGCCGAAGAGGGCGTCGCGCCACCCGACTGCATCCGGCTGGTGGTCATCGGCGGCGAGGCGGCCAACCCGGCCCGGCTCGCCGACTGGGCCGCCCTCGACACCGGGCGGATCCGGCTGCTCAACACCTACGGGTCCACCGAGACCACGCTGATCACCCACGCCGTCGACCTGCACGGACCGCTGGCCGCAGCCCGGGCGCGCCCCTGGGCGCCCGGCGACCGGGTACCGATCGGCCGGGCCCTGCCCCATGTGTACGAACGGATCGACGAGCAAGGCGAGTTGATCATCGGCGGACCCGCCGTGGCACTCGGCTACCTCGGCCTGCCGGAGGCCACCGGGGCCCGCTTCAGCGAGGACGCCGAGGGCCTGCGCTGGTTCCGCACCGGCGACCGGGTGAGCCGCGCTCCGGACGGTGTCCTGACCCACCGAGGCCGACTGGACGGCGAGTTCAAGGTGCGCGGGATCCGGGTCGACCCGGCCGAGGTGGAGTCGCACATCGCCGGCCACCCCGGCGTGCACGCGGTGGCGGTGACCGGGGCGAGCGTCGCCGGCCGCTCCGCGCTGGTCGCGTACGTGGTCCCGCGCGCCGGGGCGGCGGCCGGGACGCTGGACGCCGAGGTCCGCGCCTACCTGCGCGACCGGGTGCCCAGCCACCTGGTGCCCAGCCGGATCACCGTGGTGGCCGAACTGGTGCTCACCGCCAGCGGCAAGGTCGACCGGGCCGCCTCGCACCGCCGCCACTCGGCCACGACACCCCCGGCGCCCGCCCCGGCCCACCCCTAGCGCCCCGGGCGCACGCGAACGAACGAAACCCCTCCCCCGCTGAAACCCTCCCCCGGTGCCGCCCCGGCGACGCACCGCACCCCGACGGTCAAGGAGAGCCTCGTGAGCAGCGTAGACACCACCCCCGCCGACACCGAGGGCGTGACGGCGATCTTCCGCCGCGTCCTGGAGAGCGACGACGTCACGGCGGACTCGGACTTCTTCCTCCTGGGCGGTGACTCCCTCATCGCCACCCGCGTGCTGAGCGCCGTCGCCCGGACCTACGGCGTCGAGCTGTCCTTCGAGGACTTCGTGCTCGCGCCCACCCCGGCCGGCCTGGTCGAGCTGATCGCGGCCGTCAGATGAGCGGCGGCAGAGCGCGTTCCGCCGTCGTCGTCGGCGCCGGACTGGCGGGGCTGACCGCCGCCGAGGGGCTGGCGGCCCGCGGAGTGGAGGTCACCGTGCTGGAGGCCCGCGAGCGGGTCGGCGGGCGGACCCGCGGGATCGAGGTCGAACCCGGCGCCTGGATCGACGCCGGCGCCGCCTACCTCGGCGCCCGGCACACCGAACTCCTGAACCTCATCAAGGAGTTGAACCTCCACACCACCCCCACCACGATGCTCGGCGCGAGCCGCTTCGCCCTCGGGGCCGGCGCCGGGGACGGCGAACACGCCACCCGGGACGGCCGGTTCCCGCCGCTCAACGCGGTGGCGCTCGGCGAACTCTTCGACCACCTCGCCGAACTCACCGCCGCCGTCCGCCCCGAGGCGCCCTGGCTCACCCCGGACGCCGCCCGCCTGGACGCCCTCACCGCCGCCGAGTGGGCCGAGCACTCCCTCGCCCACCCGGACGCCCGGCTGTTCTTCCCGCTCTTCCTCGGCGAGATGATGGCCGCCGACCCGGCGGACGTCTCGGTCCTGCACATGGCCTTCTACCTGCGCTCGGGCGGCGGCCTGCGCTATCTCAACGCCTTCGAGGGCGGCGCCCAGCAGGACCGGGTCGCCGGCGGCGCGCACCTGCTCTGCGAGCGGCTGGCCGCCAGGCTGACCGCACGGCACCGCGGCACCCTCCGGCTCGGCGAGGCGGTGCGGGCCGTCACCCAGGACGCCGACGGCGTCACCGTCCACACCGAGCGCGGCGCGGCGTACCGGGCCGACACCGCCGTGGTGGCGCTGCCGCCGCTGCTCGCCGACGCCCTCGACCTGGGACCCGAGCCGCCGGCCCGCCGGGCCGGCGGGCGGACCGGGCGCGGCTGCGCGGTCAAGGTCAACCTGGTCTACCCGTCGCCGCTCTGGCGCGAGCACGGGCTCTCCGGGTGGTCGGTCAACGCGGAGGGGCCGCTGCTCTCCACGGTGGACGACTCCCCCGCCGGCGCGGCGGTCGGCGTGCTCACCGGCTTCGTCACCGGCGCCGAGGCGCACCGCTACGCCGCCCTCACCCCGCGCGAACAGCGCGAAGCCGCCCTCGCGCAGGCCGCGCGGCTCTTCCCGATGCTTCCCGAACCGGTCGGCTTCCACGTCACCGACTGGGTCAACGACCCCTACAGCAAGGGCTGTTACGCGGCCCTGTTCGGGCCGGGCGACTGGCTGCGGCTCGGTCCGACGCTGACCGCGCCGCACGGCCGGGTGCACTGGGCCGGCACCGAGACCAGTACCGAGTTCTTCGGCCTGCTGGAGGGCGCGATCCGCTCCGGCCACCGGGCCGTCGCGCAGATCCTCGACGGCGGGGTCTGATCCCGCCCCGGGCGACAGCACCGTCCGGCACCGCTTCCCCCCGAGCCCGCGCTCCCGTTCCACAAGAACCGCGGGCCCACCCCCCTTTCTCAGGAGACGCCATGAGCGACCCGAGTTCCCCCCTGGGCAGCGCCGCGCCCTCCCCGATCGCGCCGCTCGCCGCGCGCGAGCGGCTGATGGCCGAACCCGGCCTCGGGGCCGGCAACTTCCTCGACCACGCGATCGCCGTGAACCCGAACCGCGCGGTCCCGTTCGCCTACAGCCACCACACCGACCACCGCGGCGCCGTCGTGCTGCGCGGCCACAGCCTGCTCGACCTGGCCGCACTGCGCGACCGCTACGCCGCCTGGTACCACGCCAACGGCGTGCGCCCCGGCGAGCCGGTGGCCGTGGTGATCGCCGAGGGCCTGGAGCCGCTGCTGCACTTCCTCGCGCTCACCGCGCTGGGCGCCGTCCCCGCCCTGGTCAACGACGCGATGCGGCACGACGTGATGGTCCGCTACCTCAACCACGTCGGCGTGGTCGGCGTGGTGGCCGACGACACCACCCGGCTCGCCGCCGCCTACCGCCGGGACCCGCAGCGCCGGCCCCGGTTCCTGGCGCTCGCCGCCGAGGTCCAGGCCTTCGACGCGGACGCCGCCGGCGCCGGGCCCGCCGAGTACCCGTACCGGCACGCGCCGGACGACGTGGTCGCGCTGATCCACTCCTCCGGCACCACCGGCACGCCGAAGTCCACCATGCTGGCGCACCGCCAGTTCTGGGACGGCAAGCAGCCGCGCATGGTGCGCTTCCCGGCCGAGCCGTACGACCGGCTGATGTCGCTGATGCCGCACACCCACGCGGGCGGCCTGAGCTACTTCCTCACCGCCACCCTGCTCGGCCTGCCCACCGTGGTGATGGCCGACTGGCGCCGGTCGGTGGTCGAGCCGGTGATGGAGGCCTTCCAGCCGACCATGGTCGCCTCCTTCCCGCGCACCTTCGTCGAACTCGCCACCGGGGAGCCGCCGGTGAAGGGCGCCGCCAAGGTCCACTCCTGGTTCAACACCGGCGACAGCGCCCACTACGGGCACATCCGGCGCCTGGTGCGGCTGGGCGAGCGCCCGGCCGGGCTGATCCGGCCCTGGCTGCTGCCGCAGGAGCGGGCGGAGCAACCCGCCCTGCCCGGTTCGCAGTTCGTCGACGGCCTGGGCTCCTCCGAGATGGGCATGGCGCTGTTCGGCCAGGTCACCACGCCGGAGTCGGTGCGCGACGACCGCTGCGTGGGCAGACCGCTGGAGGTGGTGCGCCGGGCCGCCGTGCTGGACCAGGACGGCCACGAGGTGCCGGACGGCACGGTCGGACTGCTGGCGGTCGACTCGCCCTCGCGCACACCGGGCTACTGGAACAACGACCGGCTGACCGCGAGCTTCGAACTGGCCGGGTACTGGCTCACCGGGGACGTCGCCCGGCGCGACGCCGAGGGCCGGTTCCACCACCTGGACCGCACCGTGGACGTCATCGACACCCCGGCCGGCCCGGTCTACAGCCTGCCGGTCGAGGAGGTGCTGCTGGCGGACTGCGACGCCCTGGTCCGGGACTGCTCGGTGGTCGGCGTACCCGGAGCCGCCGGCGAGGGCCAACGGCCCATTGCCGTCGTCCAGTTGCAGCACGAGGTCCAGGAAGCCACCGAGGCGGACGTACTGGAGGCCGCCAACAAGGCGCTCGCCGCGGCGGGCCTGGCCGCACTCGCCGCCGTCCGGATCGCCCGCACCCCGGAGGAGTTCCCGCTCGGGCCCACCGGCAAGGTGCTCAAGCGTGAACTGCGCACCCGCTTCGCCACCCTCTTCACCGGCCAGTAGCCCCCGATGGACGACCACCACGCCGCCGCCGCGCACCCCGCGCCGGCGCAGCCCTACCAGTACGTCCGCACGCCGCTGATCGAGCCGGACTGGCGCCGGCTGCCGGGCTGGCGCGACGTGACCGAGGCCCAGTGGCGCGACGCCCAGTGGCAGCGCGCCCACTGCGTCAAGAACACCCGCCAGCTGCGGGCCGTCGCCGGCGATCTGCTGACCTCGGACGTCTACGAGCAACTCGACGCCGATCAGGCCGAGTTCGCCACCATGCCGCTGCTGGTGCCGCCGCAGATGCTGAACACCGTGGCCGCGCACGCCCCGACCACCCCCGAGGCGTTCACCGCGGCGTTCCTGGCCGACCCGGTGCGCCGCTACATGCTGCCGGTGCGCGCCGACCGGCTCCCGCACTGGCCCAGCCACCCCAAGGCCGAGCGCGACTCGCTGCACGAGGCCGAGATGTGGGTGGTCGAGGGCCTCACCCACCGCTACCCGACCAAGGTGCTGGCCGAACTGGTCGCCACCTGCCCGCAGTACTGCGGCCACTGCACCCGGATGGACCTGGTCGGCACCTCCACCCCCCAGGTCGCCAAGACCCGGCTGGTGCTGCGGCCCGAGCACCGCCAGGAACAGATGCTGGACTACCTCAAGCGCACCCCGAGCGTGCGCGACGTGGTGGTCTCCGGCGGCGACCTCGCCAATGTGCCGTGGCCGCAACTGGAGTCGTTCCTGCACCGGCTGCTGGAACTGGAGTCGGTGCGCGACATCCGGCTCGCCAGCAAGGCCGTCGTCGGGCTGCCGCAGCACTGGCTGCAACCCCGGGTCCTGGAGGGCGTGCACCGGGTGGCGGTGATCGCCGCCCGCCGGGCCGTCAACCTCGCCGTGCACACCCACGCCAACCACGTCCGCTCGGTCACCCCGCTGGTCGCCGAGGCGGCCCGGGCGCTGCTCGACGCGGGCGTGCGCGACGTACGCAACCAGGGCGTGCTGATGCGGCGGGTCAACGACACCCCCGAGGACCTGCTGGACCTCTGCTTCGCGCTCCAGGGCGAGGCCAACATCCTGCCGTACTACTTCTACCTCTGCGACATGATCCCCAACGCCGAGCACTGGCGCACCGGCCTCCACCAGGCGCAGCGCCTCCAGGAGGCGATCATGGGCTACCTGCCCGGCTACGCCACCCCGCGGCTGGTCTGCGACGTGCCGCTGCTCGGCAAGCGCTGGGTGCACCAGGTGGTGGCGTACGACCGCGAGCGCGGCATCTCGTACTGGACGAAGAACTACCGCACCGGCCCCGAGGCCCGCGAGGCCGGTGCCGCCGCGGCCGGGCGCGACGCGCTGGAGCGCCTGCACCCCTACTACGACCCGGTGGACACCCTGCCCGAGTCCGGCCGCCGCTGGTGGGCGGAGCGCGCCGGGCACCCCGCACCCCAGGAAGGAGCAGCACGGTGAACGCCACAGCCCCGCACGACCCCGGCCCGCTGCGCCGGATGTGCTGGATCTTCCCCGACCGCGAGTCGACCCGGATGACCGCGACCTGGCGCCACTTCTTCTGGGACCTCTACGCCGAGGTGGCCGGGGAGCTGGGCCTCACCTGGTGCCGGCACGCGCCGGACGCGGTCACCGTGGACGCCACCGACCCGGCGCACCCCCGGGTGTACGTCGACGAGGAGCCGGTGACCCCGCAGGACACCCTGTTCATCACCGCCCTCTACTCGCTGCCGTACCAGTCGATGGACGTCTTCAACCAGTACGCGCTGTACGCGGTGCTGGAGCAGGCCGGCTTCTACCTGCCGTTCCCGCCGCAGATCTCGCTGATCGGCAACGACAAGCTGGCCACCGTGCTGCACCTCGCCGACTCGCCGGTGCCGCCGATCCCGTCGGTCCGGATCGGCACCGGCCGGGACATCGCCAAGCACCGCTACGAGGTGGCCCTCGGCGGCCTGACCTACCCGGCCATCGTCAAGCCGGCCGGCTGGTGCGGCGGCGGCGGGATCAACCTGGCGCGCGGACCGGAGGACGTCCGGGGCCTGGCCAGTCTCGCCCAGGGCGGGGACACCACGCTGGTCGCCCAGCCCTACCTCGGCGACGGCACCGTGGACTACCGCGTCTACGTGGTCGACGGCGAGCCGTACGCGGTGCTGCGGCGGGTGCCCGAGCCTGGCTCGCCGGTGGCCAACGCCAGCCGCGGCGGCTCGATGGACTTCCCGCCGGTGCCGCCCGAACTGGCCGAGGCCACCGCGTACTTCGCCGAGAAGCTGGCGATCCCGTTCTTCTGCGTGGACTTCCTGTACGACGGCGAGCGGTACTGGTTCTCGGAGCTGGAGCCGGACGGCGTGATCGCCCCGGACTTCGACGACCCGGGGCGCACCCTGCAACGGGACATCACCCGGGCCCGGTTCACCGCCTACCGGGATGCCCACGCCAAGTGGCTCGCGAACCGCCCCCTCTCCACCACCCCCCGATCGGAAGCCCGATGACCGACGCCTTCTCCCTGCCGCCCGAGGCGGCCGGGCCGCGACTCCACGTCGCGGAGCGGACCCTGGAGCTGCTGCGGACGGTGCCCGCCTTCGCCGGGCGCTACGCCGGCCACCCCGCCGGCGTGCGCACCCTCGACGCGCTGGCCGCCCTGCCGCCGCTGCTCAAGGACGACCTCAACACCGCCCTCGCCCATCTGGAGCCGCGCTCCGGCACCGCCGCCACCTGGCTGTTCCAGAGCGGCGGTTCCACCGGCGCGCCCAAGGTCGGCTACGCGCCCACCGGCTTCTACATGGCCGGGGTGCAGGCCCACTGGCAGGCGCTGGACCGCGACGACGTGTTCGCCAACGCCTGGGGCGCCGGCCGGATGTGGGGCGCGCACTTCCTCGCCGCCGCGCTCGCCGACCGGGCGGGCTGCCGGGTGATCGCCCTGGGCTCGATCACCCGCGAGGAGTACCCGGACTGGCTGGCCTTCCTCGCCGACCGGGGCGTCACCGCGATCGGCGGCACCCCGAGCGTGCTGCGGCTGTGGTTCGCGCACGCCCGCGCCGCCGGGCTGAAGCTGCCGGCCCTGCGCAAGGTGCTCTGGCTCGGCGAGGCCTGGCAGCCGCAGCTGGAGGAGGACCTGGCGGCCGTCGCGCCGCAGGCCCGCCGCTGGGGCATGTTCGGCTCCACCGAGACCTGGGTGGTCGGCACCAACACGCCCGACTGCCCCGCCGACACCTTCCACCCGCTGCCCGACCAGCTGGTGCACGCCGGCCCGGACGGACTGCTGGACTTCACCACCCTCAACCCCGAGATGCTGAACCCGGTGCTGCGCTACCGAACCGGCGACGCCGGTGAGTTGACCAGCTGCCCGTGCGGCCGGCCGGGCCGGGCGATGCGGGTGCTGGGGCGGCGCGACAACGTCGTGCAGGTACGCGGCCTCGGGCTGCACGTGGACGAACTGGTGGCCCGGGCGGAGCGCGAGCCCGGCGTCTCCCGGGCGCAGGTGGTGGTCACCGAGGACGGCGGCCGGGCCACCGGGGTCGAGGTCCTGCTGCTGGCCGGCCCGGACGCGGCGGTGGACGCGGCGGCGCTGCGCGCCGAACTGCTCTCCGCGACCTTCACGTTGAGCACCGCCTTCCAGCACGACCCGGAGCACGTCACGGTCCGGGTGACGGATGCGCTGGTCTCCAACGACCGAACCGGCAAGACGGCCTCCTTCGTGGTCCGCGACCTCCGACGGGCCGCCGGGGAGGCCTCGTGAAGCCCCGGCGCCCGGAGGACCTGGGGCGCGGCTTCAACCTGTTCTGGGCCGGCCAGACGGTCAGCGTGGTCGGCGACCGGATCACCGTGTTCGTCGTCCCCACCCTGATGATCTTCGTCCTGCACTCCTCCGCCCTCCAGGTCGGCGTGGTGGCGATGGCCCAGTACCTCGGCATCCCGCTGCTCGGGCCGGTCGCGGGCGTGCTGGTCGACCGCTGGGACAAGCGCCGCACCATGCTCGTCTGCGACCTGCTGCGGCTGGCCGCCGTCCTGGTGATCCCGCTCGCGTACTGGCTGGACTTCCTCTCCACCGCGCTGCTGTTCGGCTGCGTGGCGGTGATCAGCGGCGCGACCATCTTCTTCAACGTCGGCTACCTGATCGCCGTCCCGGCCGTGGTGCCGGAGGACCGGATGGTGCGCGCCTACTCCCGACTCGAAGGCAGCAACTCGGTGTCCGAGGTGGCCGGGCCCTCGATCGCCGCCGGCCTGTACAGCGCGCTCGGGGTGGGCGCGCTGCTGGTGGACGCGGTCAGCTACCTGGTCTCCGCCGCCTGCTTCCGCGCCATGCCGCGGTGGGGCGAGCGGACCGTCGTCGAGGGCACCGTCTGGGAGCGGCTGACCGCCGGGTTCCGGATGAACTGGGCCGATCCGGTGCTGCGCCGGGTGGTGCTGGCGGCCGTCACGCTCAACTCCGGCGGGCCGATCTTCGTCACGGTGCTGCCGGTGCTCGCCTACCGGGGCCTCGGCGTGTCGGTCGGGGTGCTCGGCGCGGCCATGTCGGTGGGCGCGGTGGGCGCGCTGATCGGGGCCGTGGTCGCCCCGCGGATCAGCGCGCGCCTGGGCCTGGGGCGTACCCTGGCCTGGTCGCTGCTGCTGCACTGCCTGGTCGGGCTGGGCGTGCTGGCCGCGCCCGCGCTGCCCGCCGGGCCGGTGATCGCGGTGACCATGGGCTGCTACGGCTTCTTCATGTCCTGCATCAACGTGTGCAGCGCCCCCACCCGCCAGTCGCGGATGTCCGCCGAGCACCAGGGCGTGCTGCACGCGGCGTTCCGCACGGTCACCTGGGGCGTCATCCCGCTCGCCGCACTGGTCGGCGGCCTCGCCGTGACCGCGCTCACCGGACCGCTGGGCATCCGGGACGCCGCGCGCTGGGTGATGGCCGGCGGCACCCTGCTGGCGGCCTGCTCCTTCCTGCCCGCGCTCGGCATCCAGTCCCGGCTGGACGCCGCCGCCCGCGAGGAGAAGCGCCAACCCGCCGGCCAGGAGCCCGAGTTGTCGGAGAGCACGTCATGACCGCGCGCGACGTCCTGCTGATCACCGGCTGCTCCTCCGGCATCGGCCTGGCCACCGCCGTGGCCGCCGCCCGCGCCGGGTTCACCACCGTCGCCACGCTGCGCGACCCGGCCCGCGCCGAGGCCCTGCTGGAGGCCGCCGAGCGGGCCGGGGTCACCCTGGACGTCCGCCCGCTCGACGTCACCGACCCCGCGTCCGTCACCGCCTGCGTGGACGGCGTGGCCGCCGCGTACGGGCGGCTGGACGCGGTGGTCAACAACGCCGGCGTCTCCAACTTCGACCCCACCCTGGAGATGTCCACCGACGCGGCGCTGCGGGCCAACCTGGAGGTGAACTTCTTCGGCGTGATCGCCGTCAGCCGCGCCGCGCTGCCCCTGCTGCGCGCCTCCGGCGGGCGGCTGGTCACCGTCGGCAGCGTGCACGGCGTGGTCGGCCAGCCGTTCAACGAGGCCTACTGCGCCGCCAAGTCCGCCGTCGAGGGCTTCATGGAGAGCCTGGCCCCGGTGGCCGGCGCACACGGCGTACGGGTCTCCGTCGTCGTCCCCGGCTTCGTGCCCGACACCGCCTTCGGGGTCTTCCCGGACATCGACCGCCGCACCATCGCGGCCGCCTCCGGCCCGTACGCGCCGACCTTCGCCGACTACCTCGCCCGGGTCGGCGGCCAGGGCTGGGAGGCCGCCGGGCAGCTGGCCCGCGAGGTCGCCGAGGTGGTGGTGCGCACGCTGCGCGCCGAGCGGCCCGCCTTCCGCGTCCCCACCAACGCCTGGGCCGCCGAGCACCTGGCCCACAAGCTCGCCGACCCGGACGGCTCGGCCGTCCAGGCCCTCGCCCGCAGCTGGATCGGCCGCACCGACCACCCGAACTGATTGACAGTCAGGAGGCTTGCCATGCCCGCCAAACCCCTTCCCGAACTGGTCGACTTCGCGCGCCGCAACTCGCCGTTCTACGCCGAGCTGTACCGGGACCTGCCGCCGCGCGTCGAACACCTCACCCAGCTGCCGGTGATCGAGCAGACCGCCTTCTGGGCCGCCAACTCCTGGCCGGACAACCGGCTGCTCACCGGCCCGCTGCTGGACGCCGGCGTCTACAAGACCGGCGGCACCACCGGCGTCCCCAAGTTCTCCCCCTGGTCGCGCACCGAGCACGCCGACTCGGTCACCGCGTTCGGCGCAGGCCTGGTCCAGGCCGGCCTCAGGCCCGGCCACCGGGTCGCCAACCTGTTCTGGGCCGGCGAGCTGTACGGCGGCTTCCTCTACATCGAGAACGCCCTGCACCACGCGCCGGTCGACAACGTCCGGCTGCCGGTCGGCGCAGCTCCCGACGCGTACGTGGCCGGGCTGATCCACGACTTCGGCGTGGACGTGCTGGCCGGCGAGCCGATGAAGCTCAGCTCCGTCGCCGAGTACCTGGTCAAGCACGGGAAGGTCGCCGAGCGCATCGAACTGCTGCTGTTCGGCGGGGACCTGCTCTTCGCCGACCTGCGCCCGATCCTCTCCCGGGCGTTCCCCAACGCGGCCGTCGCCTCGATCGGCTACGCCTCGGTGGACGCCGGCCTGGTCGGCGCGCCGGTGCCCGGTGACGACGTCCGGGTGCACGAGGCGTTCCCCCACCGGACCGTGGTGGAGCTCGTCGACGACACCACCGGCGAGCCGGTCACCGAGGCGGGGGTGCCCGGCCGGGTCGTGGTCACCAACCTGTTCCGCACCCTCATGCCGATCCTGCGCTACCCGACCGGCGACCGCGCCGAGTGGGTCGACGTGGAACGCGGGCGGTTCCGCCTGGTCGGCCGGTCCACCGAGGGCGCCCGGGTCGGCACGGTGGCGATGCCCACGGAGGAGATCCGCGCCGTCCTGCTCGCCCACGACCCGGAGCAGATCATCTCCGGCATGCAGATGGTGCAGCGGCGCTGGGACGGCAAGGACGGGCTGATCCTGCGCCTCGGGTACACCGAGCTGCCGCCGGCCGGCCTGACCGGGCGGCTGGTCGAGGCGGTGTACAAGGCGCGCCCGCTCTACCCGGACGACGTCGCGGCCGGGGTGATCCACGAGCTGGTGGTGGAGTGGGTGCCGCGCTCGGAGCTGCTCACCAACCCGCGCACCGGCAAGCTCCAGCAGGTCATCGACGAGCGCCCGCCGGCCTGACGCGCGAGGCGCCGGGCGGGGTGTCCCCGCCCGGCGCCCGGGCTCAGGCCGTGTGCGGCGTTCCGGCGAGCATCACGCTCTGGCCCCGGAATTCCGCGATCACCTTTCCGGCCGTATTCCGCACCGTCACGTCGTAAACGCCGGTACGACCGGAGCGTGTGCGTTCGACCGCTTCCGCGGTGAGTTCGTCCCCCACCGCCGCCGGCGCCAGGAACGTCACCTGCGCGGCCTGGGCGACCGTCACCGGACCGTAGCTGTTGCAGGCGTAGGAGAACGCCGCGTCGGCGAGCAGGAACAGGAAGCCGCCGTGGGCGATGCCGTGCCCGTTCACCATGGCCGGGCCCACCGTCATCCGCATCACCGCGTGCCCGGTGGAAACCGCGTCGAGCGTGATGCCGAGCCCCTGGCAGGCCCGGTCGCGCTTGTAGAGCCCGGCCATCCGGGAATGCGGCACGGTGCCTGCCGCCGGTGCGCCGGAATCCGTGCCGGCCGCGGTGTCCACGCTCATGACGCCCTGCTTTCCCCGGGAACAGCCCGAAACGGTCGGTGTGCCGTGCGTGCGTATCGCACCCGCATTACACCGAGGGCCGCGACGGGCTGTCAACGGTCTTCCGGCGGGGACGGAAGGTCCGTCCGGAGAACTCAGAGCAGCCGCTTGATGTCCCCCCGGGCGCGGTAGAACGAGCCGCTGCCGGACTCCAGCACCTCCGCCACCAGGTACCGCGCGCCCGGCACCCGGATGTCCTTCGGGAACTGCACCCGGCGCATCGGGTCGTAGCCCGGCGAGACCACCCGCACCCGCAGCCGGGCGCCGTCCTGCACGCACTCCACCTCGATGCCGCCCGCCGCGCCCGCCGAACCGACCGAGACCGACTCGATCGCCGCGCCGGCCACCGACGCCGTCCAGCCGCTGCCGTCGACCTCGGCGGCCTTCGGCAGCCGGCCCTCCTCGGCCGCGCGCACCGCCTCCTCGCTCGCGTCCAGGCAGACCAGCGAGCCGTCCGTGGTCACCAGGTAGAGCCGGCCGTCGCGGTACTGCATGCTGTACGCCGAGCCGGCGCCGGTGCCGAGCTTCCACAGCCGGGTGCCGTCGGCCGCGAAGCAGTACACCGAGGAGTGGTTGTCGCCCGCGAAGACGTAGCGGCCGTCGGGCGAGGCCGCGCAGGAGAACACCGCGGCGTCGCAGCGGTAGCGGGCCGCCTCGGAGCCGTCCGCCTTGCGCAGCCGGTGCACCGAGCCGCGCGAGGTGCCGGCGAACACCTCGTCCCGCTCCTGCCAGCCGAACAGCACCGCGCCGTCGGTGGCGGTGTGCCAGACGGGCGCGCCGCCGCGCGACGCGTAGCGGGCCACCCCGCGCGAGTGGCCGTGGTAGACGCCGTCGTCGTCGCAGCGCACCATCCAGCCCTGGTTGCCCTCGGCGGAGCGGCGCCACTGGAACTCGTCCTCGTGGTCGACGGTGGTGATCCCGCCGCGCGCGTCGGCCACGCCGAGCACGCCGTCGTGGATGTCCAGCCAGTAGATGTCGACGTCCTCGGCTATCTCGTACGCCACCCGCGGCACCTTGCCGCCGAGGTCGTAGACCTTGCCGTCGTCGCAGCCGGCGTAGATCCACCAGTCGTCGGCGACGATGCACTTCACGCCGTCCGGCAGGCCGTAGCGGCCGGTCACCTCGCCCTCGTGGGTGAGGGTGTAGACGTCGCCGCGCTCGTTGCCGACCCAGGCGTGCTCCTCGCCGACGAAGATGCCGAACGCCGCCGCGCCGGAGCGGAACCGCCACAGCACCGGCGCCTGGCGGGCCGTCGAGCGGCTGCTGACGATCGCCCGGCGGGTCACCGCCCGGCGCTCGCGCACCCCGCGCACCGCCGGGGCGTAGCCCTTGCGGACCTTCTCGCCGATCTTCTTGGCGGCGGCCGAAGCGGCCTTCTCCGGCGTGGGGTAGGCGGTGGTCTTGGTCTGGCCGCTCTCGCCGATCCGCCCGTAGGTGATGGTGACGTCCGCCCCGCTGACCCGGACCTCGTAGAACTTGTGCGCGCTGCCGCTGTCCTCGGACAGCTCCAGGTAGGTCGACTGCTCGTCGGTGGCGGTGGCTGACATGGCGTGGGCCCCTTCCGGGCACGGCGTGGCATGGGTACGGCACTGGGTGGGACGCAGGGCGCGGTGCCCGGCGACACCCCAGAACCTAACCGCCCGCACCGACAGCGGATCCCCCGGCCCGGGTCTGCCCGAACGGACCTTCCGCTCCGCGCACCCGCTCTGCGAGCATCGTCCGCTATCCGGTCGCCAGGCACCGGGGACCGGGGGAGCCGGCGGATGACACGGGAACCGGTGCACCGGCCCGCACGGTGGGTGCGCACCCGGCTGCGGGCCGCGCCCTGGACCGCGCTGCTGAACGCCGTGCTGGTGTTCGCGGTCGTGCTGCTCTCGACCGGCCTGCCCCGGGGCGTCGACCGGGGCGCGGACGCCGCGCTGCGCGACTTCCTGCACGACCGCGGCATCGGCGCGACCAGCCTGGTCACCAACGCCACCCTCCGCCCGGACGACGACTCCGCCGCCCTGGACGCCGTGGCCGAGCGGCTGCTGGCCCGCACCGGCGGGGAGTTCCGCGTCTCGGCGGGCGGACCGGTCTACGGCGTGCGCGGCAGCCGGCCGCGGATCCTGACCGGCCCGCAGCTGTCCCGGCCCGACGACGTGCCGCCCACCCTGGCCCTGCGCCACCTCGCCCGGCTCTCCGAGCACGCCGCCCTCGTCGACGGCCGCTGGCCCGCCCCCGTCCCCGCCGACCGGCCGCTGCAGATCGTGGTGTCGCAGGCCACCGCCGAGAAGCTCAACCTCCGGATCGGCGACGTGCTGGCCGAGGACACCGACCCCGGGTCCCGGCTGCCCCCGACCGCGGGGACCGAGGTGGTCGGCACCTTCCGCCCCCACGACGAGGCCGACCCGTACTGGACGGACCTCACCTGCCTCACCCGGCCCTGCCTCAGGATCCCGGACACCTTCGAGTGGAAGCGCTGGTGGGAGGCCACCGGTCTGACCAGCGGCGACGACCTGCCCCGTCTGCTCACCTGGTCGGGCGGCGGCCAGCTCTCCTGGCGGCTGCCCGTCGACCCCGCCTCACTGCGCGCCGACCGGCTGGCATCGGCCGAACGCGAGCTGGCGAGCTACCTGACCGGCCCCACCGCCGCCCGGCTGGCCGACGAGACCGGCCGTCCCGACCTGCGCACCTTCTCCTCCCTGCCCGAGCTGTTCACCCTGGCCACCGCCCGCCGGGACGCCGCCGCCCCGCTGGCGGCGCTGGGCCCGGCCGGGCTCGCCGGCGTCGTCGCGGTCGTCCTGTGCCTGGCCGCCGCGCTGGCCGCCGACCGGCGCGGCCCCGAACTCCTGCTGCTCCAGGCCCGCGGCGGCTCCCGCCGGGGCGTGCTGCGGCGGCTGCTCGGCGAGGGCGCGGTGGTCGTGCTGCCCGGGGCCGCGTCCGGCCTGCTGCTCGCCCTCCTGCTGCTGCCCGCCCCGCGCTGGGGCGCCGCGCTGCTCGCCGGAACGGCGGCCACCGGCTTCGCACTGCTCGCCTTCCCGGCCCGCGCGCTGCTGCTGCTCGGCCCGCGCACCCGCGCCCGCAGGGGCAGCCGGAAGGGTGGCCGGAGAGGTGGCGCACGCCGGGTGGTCGGCGAACTCTCCGTCCTCGCCGTCACCGCCGCCGCCGTGGCCGAGGTCCGCCGGCGCGGCGCCGCCCCGCCCGGCGCCGGCATCGACCCGCTGCTCGTCGCCGCGCCGCTGCTGATCGCCCTCACCACCGGCCTGCTGCTGGCCCGGCTCCAGCCGCTCCTGCTCGGCGCCCTCGCACGGACGGTCGGCCGACGGCGCGGCGCGGTCGGCTTCCTCGGCCTCGCCGGCGCGGCGCGCCCGTCCCTCCTCCCGCCCCTCGCACTGCTGCTCGCCGTCACCACCGCCGGGTTCGGCGCCAACGTGCTCGACGCCGCCGACTCCGGCCGCACCCGCGAGTCCGGGCTCGCCACCGGCGGCGACGTCATGGTGAGCGCCCCCAGGGGCTACGGCCTGCCCGCGTCCTTCACCGAGGCCGCCGGCCGGCTTCCCGGCGTCCGGGCCGCCACCGCCGTCACCGTGCTGACCGACGCCGCGGTGCTGCGCCCCGGCCAACGCCACCTCACCATCAGCCTGTTGGTCGTCGACCCGCCCGCCTACGCCGAGATCTCCCGCACCCTCGACCGCGGCGCCTTCGACCCGGCCCTGCTCGCCGCCCCCGTCGGCCCGGTCTGGCCGGCCGGTCGCGACGTCCCGGTCCCCGCCCTCTACTCCCGCGGCCTCGTCGAGCAGCTCGGCGGCCACGCCGGGTCCGAGCGGATCTACCTCACCAGCACCGGCGAACTGCGCGCCCAGTACGCGGGCACCGTCGACGCCACCCCCGCGCTGCGCGACTCCACCCACCCGTTCATCGTCCTGCCGGCCGGCCCGGCCGCCGCCCGGGTCCCCGAACTGGCCGACCACGGCCACTGGTTCGCCGTCGGCGACCTCGACGAGGCGGCCGTCCGACGGCTGCTGCACGGCCTGCCGGTGCACCCGCTGCTCGCCGACACCGCCCGGCTGACCGGCGTCCCGGCCGTCGGCCCGCGGCCGGAGGACATCCCGGACGGCCACCTGGTGGACACCGCCGCCGCCCGCACCGCCGCGCTCGCCGGGGACCCGCTGCAAAGCGCCGCCACCCGGGTGTTCCGGGCCACCACCGCCGGCGCGGGCGCGTTCGCCCTGCTCGCGGCCCTGCTCACGCTGCTGCGCGCCGCCCCCGACCGCGCCGCCGCGCTCGCCCGGCTGCGCACCATGGGCCTGCGCCCGCGCCAGGGCCTGGCGCTCATCCTGGTCGAGACCCTCCCGCAGACCCTGCTCGCGGCGGTCGGCGGCGTCCTCGCCTCGCTCGCCGCCGTCGCCCTGCTCGGCCCGGCCCTGGACCTGTCCGCCCTGCTCGGCACCCCCGTCCCGCCGGGCCTGCCGCTGCACCCCGCCGCCGTCCTGCCCCCGGCCCTCGCCCTCACCGCCCTGGTCACGGCCGGTGTGCTCGCCGAGGCCCTGCTGACCGGCCGCCGCCGGATCGCCGCCGACCTCCGGATCGGCGACGCGACCTGACAGCGGCCGGGCGGCTCAGCCCAACGTGCCGAGGTAGGCGTCGACCAGCTCGGGTGCGGCCAGCCAGGCGGCGTAGTCGGAGGGCTCGGCATAGGTGTTGGCGAGCCGCCGGGCCACCGCCTCGTGCTCGCCGGCGGCCGCGAACACCGCCTGGAGGTGGCCCGGCATCGTCAGCAGCGCCGCCGTCAACGCCACGCCGTGGCGGGCGTGCCGCTCCCAGTGGTCCTCGAACACGCCGTTCATCCACGCCGCGGTGAACGGCCGGTCCCCGCGATCGACGATCGCCCGCAGATACGCCTCCGCCGCCCGCGCGGCGCTGTTCGCACCCTGGCCGGTGATCGGATCGTTCACCACCAGCGTGTCCCCGAGCCCCAACACCGAGATTCCGCCGCCGAGTTCGGCCACCGGACGGCGCACCACCGGTGTCAGCGCCCCGTACAGCGAGCCCCCGGCGTCGGTGGGCTCGGCCGCGGCCCACAGCTCCGCCTCCCAGGGCAGGTACCTCGCCATCAACTCCCGCATCCTGATCAGCTGTTCGCCGCCGTCGGGCCGATCCGCGAAGCAGTCGAACGGGCTCCCCGGAAGCGCCTCCCAGAGCAGGATGTCGCACGGTCCCGACAGCGTCAGCGCCGGCTGGAGGTACAACTCCCCCACCCCGGGCACCGCGTGCATCCGCGCCCGCGGCCCGGCCGCCGGATCGGGCGCGCCCACCCCGTGCGCGTACAGCGCCGCCAGCCGCCGCTGCGGAGCGTCGAACGGCGAACGGGCGGCGTCCCGTTCGAAGATCCCGGCCAGCTCGCCCCGCCCCGCCGCGACCACCGTCAGATCGTTCGCCGCCGCCAGCTCCCGCAGTCCGGCGAGGTCCAGTTCCCGGTACTCCACCCGCCCGCCGCGCTCCTCCAGCAGCTCCAGCCAGCGCGCCGTCTTCACCCGCTGGTCCACCGACTGCGCCGGCTCGTCCAGCGTCATCGTGAACTCCAGTGCCCGCACCCCGGGTTCGGGCACCAGCACCGCGTCCACCGACCGCACCCCGGGTGCCTCCCCCTCCCACAGGTCCAGCCCCGCCGCCCGCTCCACCCGCAACGCCGGCCCGAACATCGCCTGCGTCGACATCACCCGCCCGCCCCGCACCTGATCCGGCGTCCGCGCCGCCACCACCGTCACCTCGTACCCACCCGCCCCCAGCAACCCCAACCCCACCTGCAACCCCGCCTGCCCCGCGCCCACCACCGCGATCCGCCGCACAGCACACACCTCCATGTCGGTCACCGGGCGAGCAGCTTCCGTCGAACGCCCCCACCATGTCCAGACACCCCCGGCGCGTCAGCCGCCCCGCAACACCTCGCACCCCCCGCTGCATCCAGGGACACCCAACCGATCGTCCCGCCCCGGCCCGCCCCGCCCCGCCCGCACCATCCGACCCACCCGGCGCGCCGCCACCCGTGGGCGGGCGACCTCCGCCGAAGAAGCCTGTCACAGTTGGGTCAAGTGGTCCCCCGCCGGAGAGAGCGTGGAAACACTGGCAGCCATGCATCCCTCATTCGGGCGCAGGCCGGGGACCGTCCTGCGCGGACCCACCCACCCGGCGGCTGTCCTGCTCCTCCTGGCGGCCGTCACCGCGTGCTCCTCCGGTCAGGGCACCGCAGAGACCACCGCCACCGCCACCACACGGACCGCCATCACGCTCACCGCGGGGACCACCGCCACCAAGGAGAACCTGGAACAGAGCGCCTCCCAACTCCGCGCGAGAGCTGCCGCCCTGGGCCTGACCGACGTCAGGACCACGATCCAGGGCACCGCCATCACCGTGACCGCACCCGGCGACGCGGGCGAGAAGCTCACCGCCATCGCCAAGCCCGGGCAGCTGCTCATGCGCCCCGTCCTCGCGCTGGCACCGTGCCCGACGGCGCCCACTCCGACCGTCCCCCCGGGCAGCCCGTCCGGCGCCACGGTCGAGGCGGCTCCCTCCGACCCGACGGACGCGCTCCCCCAGGGCACTGCCCCGCCCGAACTGGCCGCCCGGTTCGCCGCCCTCGACTGCGCCCAGGACCGGAACCTCCCGGACCTCCGGGTCGCCGCGTCCGCGCCCGCACTCGCCTTCGGCTCCGCAGCGGAACACGGCGTCTGGTACAAGTTCGCGCTGGGTCCCGCCTCCGTGAACAGTGCCGACATCGTCGGCGCGGAAGCGTCTTTCGCCGCGCAGGAAGCCGGCAGCTGGCAGGTACGGCTGTCCTTCAACGCCGCGGGCGCCAAGGACTTCGCCGACAGCACCGGCCGGCTCGCCGACCTGCCCGGCCCCGGCAACGAGTTCGCGATCGTGGTGGACGGGGAGGTCATGTCCCACCCCTACGTGAGAGAGGCCATCACCGGGGGCGAGGCGGTCATCAGCGGCTCCTTCACCCGCGAGGCCGCCGAGCAGCTCGCTTCGGTGCTGGCCCACCAGCTGCCGATCGAACTCGACCGATCGGCCGTCACCACGCTGCCACCCGCCGGAACGAGGCCTTGAGGTCTCGGCCGGGCCGGACGACCAGTCGGTGCTCATACCGAGGACGACGGTTGCCCGAGGCCCTCCTGCTCCGGTCGGGCTGCACCTTCGAGGGGTGCTGCCCGCCACCCGGCGCACGCCGAGTGGCGAACCCGCTCCGGGGCCGGGAACAGTCGATGCATGACACAGACCACATGGACCGAAGCCAGAATCGAGCTCCCCGCCACCGAGGGCGGCCACGCCGCAGACACAGGCTTGGCCCTCATCGGCCCGGATGGCTGGGTTCACGTCAAGCCGGACATCAGCGGCGGCGGGGGCTTCAGGTCCTACTCGCCCCAGACGGTCTTCAGGATCATCTGGAAGACCGATCCGTGGTCCGCAGACCAGTAGCGCACACGAGAGGGCCCCGGCACCGGGGCGCGCACCCGCCACGGCCCCGGGTCCTCGGGCCCTTCCTGCTCCGCCAACCACCGCTCCAGCCCACCACCGTCTCCTTCTCCTCGCCCCGCCGGCCGTCACAGGTCCGCCCGGCCCAGGCTGCGACGGCCTCACGGTTCCGCCCGCGCGCCGCGTTCGGGTGGTACCACTGCGGCGGTTCCCGCGCACCACGCGGGCGAGGGTGACGTCCACGGCCGGTCGGCGCGTGCTGCGCCTCCTGCGCCTCGCCGATCGACCGCACGTAGGCGGCGGCCTCAGCGAGCCGGGTGAACTGGTCGGCCCCGTCGCGGTCGACGGGCGCCGCGGCGTCCCGGGCCTGCTGCGCCTCCCCGGCCGCTGCGGCGGCCGGCTCGCGGAAGCCGAGCGGCGATGGGGACCGGCCGGTGGTCGGCGTCGAGGCCCATCGGGTCCTGCCTTCAGTGGCTCCCCAGCAGTGGCCGTCCGGTTCCCCGGGGCGCCCCGGCTGCTGATCGAGATGTGCGCACCATGTGCCGTCGCCGTTCACGGAGACGACGGCGGGATGTTCCTCGGGTCAACGGGATCCCGGTGGAATCGGGGAGGGACGAGTGGCCGAGCCGCATGCTGCACCGTGCCACCGGCGATCGACGCTCGCCCCTGCCGGCGCTCCCGGAGCCGGAACCGCGCCGTCGCCCCGCCGGACCGGCGGCGGGGGTCGGGGGGCGCGTCAGGGGGACGGTGGGTGGTGGGAGGAGCTGGGGCGGACGATCAGGTCGGCGGGGAGTTCGGTGCCCTCGGTGGGGGCGGGGTCGCCGCGGAGTTGGGTGAGGAGGCGGGTGACGAGGGCGGTGGCGATGGGGCGGAGGGGCAGGCGCAGGGAGGTGAGGGGTGGGCGCAGGTGGCGGGCGAGGGGGGTGTCGTGGAAGCCGGTGACGGCGAGGTCGTGGCCGACCCGCAGGCCCTCGGTGCGGGCGGCCTCGTAGATGTCGAGGGCGGTGAGGTCGTTGTCGGCGGCCACGGCGGTGGGCCGGTCGGGGCCGCGCAGGAGGGTGCGCAGGTCGCCGTCGGCGGGCGGCGGGACCAGGGTGAGGCCGAGGCGGGCGGCCTCCCGGTGGAAGCCGTCGCGGCCGAGGCGGCTCCCGCCGCCCCGTCGGCCGATCAGCCGTCGGCCCTGTCGAGCCCCTTGGCCGCCCCGACCGGGCCGGCGCTCGCCGAACGCCCGTTGGTCTCGATCGGCTCCGGTGACCAGCAGGTCTCGTTCGGATGGGTCGGCAGTCTTCCCGCGCCGAGGCTGGAGGGCAACAAGGCGACCTACGTCGACGCCCGCCCCGGCGTCGACCTCGTCCTCCAGGCGACCAGGACCGGCTTCGAGCAGTCCCTGGTCGTGAAGGACCGTTCCGCCGTCTCGCAGGCCGGCACGGTCACGATCCCGCTCGACACCACCGGCCTCGACGTCTCCGCAAAGCCGGACGGTTCGGTCCACCTGCTGGACAAGGCCACCGGCAAGCCGGCTGTCAAGATCCCGGCGCCGGTCATGTGGGACGCGGCGGTCGACCCGGCCTCGCAGGAGCACCTGAACCGTGCGCCCGTGGCCATGCAGGTACGCGGCCAGGGCGCGGACACCGAGCTGGTGTTCACGCCGGACGCGGCGTTCCTGGCCGACGCGCGGACCCAGTACCCGGTCACCATCGACCCGCCGGTCGACGTCGTGTCCACCTACGACACCTATGTGCAGACGGATGAAGGCGGCGACGTCTCGTCGTCGGGCGACCTCAAGCTGGGGAGCTACAACGGCTCGGTCGTCGCGCGGTCGTTCCTGACGATTCCGAGCGCGGACTTCAGCGGCAAGCAGATCCTGGGCGCGACGCTCAACCTGTACAACTACCACTCCTCCTCGTGCATCTCGAAGCAGTGGGAGGTCTGGGACGCGCAGGGCGCGGGCTGGTGGACGACCTGGAACAACCAGCCGGCGTGGGGCCAGAAGTGGGCGACGTCGAACGACACGTTCGACGAGGACGGCGGTGACACCCACCACTGCACACGCCCCGACGGCTCGGTGTGGGCACAGGCCGACATCACGAAACTGATCCAGCGATTCGCGGACCACCGCTACCACGAGTACGGCATCGCTCTGAGGGCCGCCGACGAGAGCAGCAGCCTCTCCTGGAAGCGGTTCAGTTCCGCCGAGGGCGGCGCCCCGCCGTACATCTCGATCACCGACAACACCGTCCCGGCGACCCCGGCCACGGTCGAGGTGCTGCCGTCACAGCCGGGCACTCCGAAGTTCACCTCGGACGCCAACCCGCGTTTCCAGGTGCAGGCGGTAGACGCGGACGGTGAGCAGGTCAAGGTCTACTTCGAGCTGCGGCGCCTCGGCCAAGCCCCCCTCGGTAGCATCGTGAAGCCCACGCCGAACGGCGCGATCGCGACGGTCCGTGCGTCGGACTTCGGAATCGCCAGGCTCGACGAGGGCGTGCAGTACTCGATCTGGGCGATGTTCGAGGATGCCCATGCCCGCTCCAACTGGACCGAGACGCCACTGGTCGCCGACACGGTCAAGCCGGGCGCGCCGTTCGTCACCTCCGCCGACTACCCGTCGGACGCGCTGTGGCACGGCGCCGCCAACCAGGCCGGTGCGTTCACCTTCACGCCCCCGTCCGGGACCGGCGACCTGGTCGGCTACGTCTACACGCTGGACGGCGGCACCCCGGTCACCGTCAACGCCACGGCGGCGCTGACCACGTCGATCACCCCGACCACCGAGGGCCGGCGCGTGCTCAGCGTGCAGGCCAAGGACCGTGCGGGCAACCTGTCCCCGCCCACGGTCTACACCTTCCACGTCGGGCAGGCCGGACTGGCATCGCCGGTCAACGGCGCCCAGTCGGCCAAGCGCGTCAAGCTGTCCGTCGACGCCCAGGCGCAGTTCAAGCGCGTGGTCTACGAGTACCGCCGCGGCCCCGGCGCCACCGAGTACACGGTGCCCCGGGCGAACCTGACCAAGGCCGACAACACCCCGGTCACCGAGGACAAGCCGCGCCTCGCGGACCTCGGCCAGCACGCCAACTGGACGGTCGTCGACACGCTCGGCAACGTCGGCGGCGTCGTCCAGGTCCGCGCCAAGCTGTTCCCCGAGGACGGCTCCGGCGCCGGCTACGCCACCGTGTGGAACACGATCACGGTGGACCGCAACGCCGACGGCGCGGCCTCCAGCGAGGTCGGCCCCGGTGCGGTCAACCTGCTGACCGGCGACTACTCCACCGACGTCACCGACGCCAACGAGTTCGGCATGTCGGTGGCGCGTACCGCCTCCTCGCGCGACCTCGGGCGCGGCTGGCAGCCGCAGGGCGAGCGCCTGACCGCCAACCAGCGCCAGGTCGGCACCGACACGGCCGGCTTCACCGCCGGCCCCGCCGACATCAGCCGCTCGACCGCCCGCGGCCACGACAGCTCCACCGACTCCCTGCTGGTCAAGAGCTACGGCAACCAGAACTCCTTCGCGGTGATCGGCACCGAGTACACACTCGGCCAGGGCATGCAGCCCGGGAAGACCTACCGCCTCACCGGCTGGATCTACGTCCCCGGCGCGACCGGCCTCAACCCCGACCTCGCCGACATCGGCCTGCGCATGGTCGGCGTCCACCACACGCCCACCGGCTACACCAACGTGCCGTCGCTGAAGGCGTCGTTCACGGACGGCTGGCAGCAGCTGACCGTCGACATGGTCGTCCCGAAGGACGCCGACCAGGTGTGGTTCCGCCTCGTCAACGGCTTCGCCGCCGCGGGGAAGGAGGTCTTCTTCGACGACCTGTCGCTGAAGGAGATCGTCGCGCCGTTCGGTCCGCAGTGGGCCGGCGGCCCCGACGCGGGCACGGGTTCCGA
>NZ_JBHVER010000096.1:0-29379 GCF_042802195.1 Kitasatospora sp. NPDC057500
GGGGCCTGCGCGGCGGGGGCCGACGTGCGCACACTGGGAGGGCCGTGAACCGTACGCCGGTGGACTCCTCGGCGCTGCGCTCGGTCGGGTACGACGCCGCGCGGCGCGTGCTGGAACTGGAGTTCACGGCCGGTGGCGTCTACGCCTACCTGGCCGTGCCGGGTCGGGTGCACCGCGAACTGATGGCGGCCGGGAGCCACGGGCGCTACTTCGTCCGGGAGATCCGCGACCGCTACGACTGGCGGCGGCTGCGCTGAGGGCGGCCCCCGGGCGCGGCGGACGCTACGCCGCGGCGCGCCGGTAGCTGCTGCCGTCCTCGGCGCGGGTGAGGCGCCGCCCCTCGACGAGGTAGCGGCGCAGGGCCGGGAAGTCGTCGTGTACCGTCCGCAGCGCGTCGTTGACCTCGGGCTCGGTGTAGGAGCGGTCCGGCTCGAAGAGCGTGCGGGCGAGGTGGTCGAGCAGCTGGGCACGGCGGGCGGTCCGCCGCGGTACGGCGATCAGGCGGCCGTCCGGGGCGAAGAGCGCGGACACGGCGGGGGCGGCGGCGTCGGTCATGGGACGAGCGTCGCGTGCGGTGCGCCGCGCGGGCAACGGGTTTTCGGCCGGCGGCGGAGCGGCCGAGGCGCGCGCCCGGGGGCTCAGGCGCGGACCTTGGCCTTCGCCTGGGCCTCCTTCGCGGCCTTCTCCTCCTTGGCGGCGCGCTTCACCTCCTGCTTGGTGGCGCGCACCTGCTCCAGCGACTCCGGGCCGGTGATGTCCGCGACCGAGCGGAACGACCCCTCCTCGCCGTACAGTCCGGCCGCCTCCCGCCAGCCCTCCGGCCGTACGCCGTACTGCTTGCCGAGCAGCGCGAGGAAGATCTGCGACTTCTGCTTCCCGAACCCCGGAAGGGCGTTGAGCCGGCTGAGCAGCTCCCGCCCGGTCGCGACGTCCTTCCACAGCGCACCCGCGTCCCCGTCGTACTGCGCCACCAGGAACTGGCAGAGCTGCTGCACCCGCTTCGCCATCGCCGCCGGATACCGGTGCACGGCGGGCTTCTCGCACAACAGCGCGACGAACTCCTCCGGGTTGTAGGTGGCGATCTCGTGCGCGTCGAGGTCCTTGTGCCCCAGCCGCTGCGCGATCGTGAGCGGTCCGGTGAACGCCCATTCCATGGGCACCTGTTGGTCCAACAGCATCCCGACGAGCGCGGCGAGCGGGCTCCGTCCGAGCAGTTCGTCGGCCTCGGGCTGCTGTGCGAGCCGCACGGTGACGTTCATGGGATGACCTCCTCGGAGCGTGGACTCGGGTCGCGCCCAGTCTGCTGGACGGGCGAGGAGGGGACGGCGTCAACACGCCATGACCCGGTGATTCCTTGGAACCAAGGGGTGGTTCGTTGCCGGAGCGTGTGGAGCTGCGGCACGGCCGACTCCTGACCCGGGGTCAGGCGGGTGTGGCCGGAGCGGTTCCGGCCGGCGGGCCCGGCGGTCGGCGCGGGGGTGCGGTCCGCCGCGCGGGCGGTTCGGTGTTCGAGGCCATTCGATCGCGGGCGACCGCGTCGCGAATTCACCGGCCGGGGGCCAACTCGGTTTGTCCGCAAGGCGAGTAGCCAATTTGTCGGCACGCCGGAAAAGAGGAAACGGGAAACGCCCGCAATCCCCGTTCGGCCTGGCGGTGTGCGTGTCACCATTCTTGGCGGAGGCAGGGGAGAGTCCGCTTCCGGTCCCCGGATGACGAAAGCGGGCCGGAGTTTCCGAGGAGGGGGTTGGCATGCACGCGTCCAGTTCGTCCGCGGGTGGGTTCGGTCCCGAGCTGCGCAGGCGGCGGCTCGCGGCCGGGCTGACGCTCACCCGGCTCGCCGAGCTGCTCAACTACAGCAAGGGCCACCTCAGCAAGATCGAGCGCGGCCAGAAGGCCCCGCCACCCGACCTGGCCCGCCGCTGCGACGCCCAACTCGGCGCCGGCGGCGAGCTGGAGAGACTTGCGCCGCCCGAGGGGACCGCCGGGCGCGGAAGGGGGGTGGGCGTGGCCGCGGCCGACGAGGACCCCGTGCTCCTGCGGGTCGACCGCGACGCCGTCCGCTGGCCCGGCGGGCTCGGGCGGCGCCAACTGCTCGCCGCCGGTGCGACGTCCGTGCTGGGGGCGGGCGTCGCGGGCATGGTCGGGGCGGGCCGGGCCGAGGCCCGGGAGGACCCCCGGGAGGCATCCCGGGAAGCGCTCCGGGCGGACGCCTCGCCGGCGGAGGTCTTCCGCAGCCAGTTCGACCACATGCGCCTGCTGGGCCAGAGCACCGACCCCGCCCTGCTGCTGCCGATGCTCACCGTGCAGACCCACACCCTGCGCGAACTCGCCCTGCGGGCCGACGCGGTGGCCCGCGTCCGACTGCTCGGCCTGGCCGCGCGGTACGCCGAGTTCGCCGGCTGGATGGCCCAGGAGTCCGGGGACGACCCGTCCGCGCTCTGGTGGACCGCCCGCGCCGTCGAGCTGGCCGAGGGCGGCGAGGACCGGGACCTCGGCTCGTACACCCTGGTCCGCCGCGCCCTGATCACCTTCTACGCGGGCGACGCCGCCGCCACCGTCGGCCTGGTCGGCCCGGTCGCCCGGGACGGCCGGCTGCCGCCGCGCATCCGCGGGCTCGCCGCCCAGCGGGAGGCCCAGGGGCACGCCCTGGCCGGCGACCACACCGCCAGCCTGCGCAGCCTCGACCGGGCGCGCGAGCTGCTGGCCCGGTCCGCCGCCGACGGGGGTGGCGGCGGACCGGTGCTCGGCACCGGCAACCTCGCCGACCCCGCGGCCGTGGTCACCGGCTGGTGCCTGTACGACCTCGGCCGCCCCGCCCGGGCCGCCGAGGTGCTCGACCGCGAGTGCGCCGGGATCCCCGCGCACGCGCTGCGCACCCGCGCCCGGTACGGCCTGCGGCGCGCCCTCGCCCACGCGGCGGCCGGCGAGGTCGAGCACGCCTGTGAGCTCGCCGCCGCACTGCTCCCGCTGGTCCCCGGGCTGCGGTCGGCCACGATCGCGACCGACGTCGCCCGGCTGGACCGCGAGCTGTCCCGGTTCCGGGCCAACCGGGCGGTGCGCGACCTCCAGCCCGCGCTCGCCGCCGCACTGCACCCCAGGTCCTGAGGACCCCGCCGTCGCGCTTCCCCGGCGCCGACCCGTCCGGCCGTCCACGGCACCCCATTCACCGGAGAGGTGATTCCGCCATGCCCGACATCTTCGTGAACTACCGCAGCAGCGACGAGGACACCGGCGCCGCCCTGATCGAACGCGAGCTCTCCCGGCGGTTCGGCAGCGAGCGGGTGTTCCGCGCCAGCAAGTCGATCAAGGTCGGCCGGCGCTTCCCGCAGGAACTCCTGACCGCCGTGCGCCGCAGCAGCGTGCTGGTCGCCGTGATCGGCGAGCGCTGGGCCGACGCCCGAACCGCCGACGGCTCCCGGGCGCTGGACGACCCGGAGGACTGGACCCGGCGGGAGATCGTCGAGGCCTTCGAGAGCGGCGCCCTCGTCGTCCCGGTGCTGATCGGCCGGGCCACCCGGCTCGACCGGCACGATCTGCCGCCCCAGCTGGCCGAGTTGGCCGACTGCCAGTACCGCCGGCTGGACACCCGCAACGCGGACGGCGACCTGGCCAGGATCGGCGACGACCTCGCGGAGGCGGTGCCCCGGCTCGCCGAGGCGGAGCGGGAGATCGCCCGCAGCGCGGAGGCGTCCGGCGAGGTCCGCAACCGGGTCGGCCGGGTGGACGGCAGCGTCGTCCAGGCCCGGGACTACACCCACCGCCAGAGCGGCGGCATCGGCAACGTCGGAGGGGACGTGGGGACCTTCATCAACAACGCCAGTGGCCCGGTGAACAGCGGCAGCGGCACGCAGCACAACGACCTGCGCAGCGGCGGCGTGCAGTTCAACGGGGACGGCGGCAACTACGTCGAGCGCGGCACGGCCCAGCAGTGGTTCGGCGGCCGGCGGACCGGGCACGAGGACCGGGACCGGTGACGGACGGCGGCGTCCGGATCGGGGAGGCCGCCGGGCCGACCCACACCGGGCCCGGCCCGCAGTACAACGTGTTCGGGGGCGACTTCCGCCCGCCCCGCCCCAGGGTGGCCCCGTCCCGGGTGGCCCTCGACCACCGGCTCTGGCTGCGGGGGCGGTTCGTCCCGCCGCAGGGCTTCGGCGAGGCGCGGACCCGGCTGGCGCGGCCCGGCACCACCGTCCTGCTGGCCGGGCCGCCCGGCAGCGGACGGCGGACGGCGGCGGTGATGGCGCTGCACGAGCCGAGGGACCCGGCCGCCTCGTTCGTCGAGCTGTCGTTCTCCCGGGAGAACGAGGACAGCACGGTCCCGGAGGCCGGCGACCGGTTGCTGCTGGACCTCTCCGGCATCGCCGAGGAGGACTACGAGGCGGCCCAGGCGCTGCTGTACGGCTACTGGGGCCGGGTGGAGCAGGCGGGCGCCCGGATGGTCGCCGTCCTGCCGTCGGCGGACCAGGAGTCGCTGCTGCCCGCGCTGCGGCAGCTGGTGGTCGCGATCGGTCGCCCGCGTGAACTGGCGGTCCTGCGCAGGCACTTGGAGAGTGATCAGGTTCAGCTGGCCCCGGGCGACCTGCACGGGGCCGAACTCGGCGCCCATCTGCGCGACTTCGCGATGCGCGATGTGCAGCGGTTCGCCGGCCTGGTGGCCCAGGCCAAGGCGGCGGATCCGGCCGGGCCGGCCGCGGAGTGGCTCGGCCAGGCGCTGGGTGCGCTCAGCGACCGCGCCGGGGAGGTGGCCCAGCGGGTCGCCGCGCTCGAATCGGGCCCGCAGCGCGCGCTGTTGCTGTCGGCGGCGATGCTGGCCGGCGCCTCCGCGGACGCCGTCTTCCACCACGCCGAGCGGCTGCTCGGCCTGGTCCCGCACACCCCGGACGAGAAGCCGCTGCTGGAGCGGGCCGACCTGGCGGAACGCCTGAAGGCCCTGCCGTCCTTGGAGGTCGACGCGCGCGGCCGGATCCGCTTCGTCGCGCTGGCGTACGACGCGGCCGTCCGCACGCACTTCTGGACGTACCTCCCCGGCCTGCGGGAGGGGCTCGGCCGGTGGGTGGAGGACGCCGTCCGCTCGCCGCACCCCACGCTGGGGACGCAGGACCGGCGGCGGCTGGTCGAGCGCTTCACCGAGCAGGGCCTGCGGGCGGCCGACTGGCGGACGCTGCACCGTCTCGCGGGCGAGTGGGCCGCCGAGCCCCGGCGTTCGGAGGAGGCGTTGGCCGTACTGCGGCTCGGACTCGAACACGAGCGGTACGGCGCCGGCTTCCGTGCCAAGATCTACGAGTGGGCGACCGGCCAGGTGTCGCCGGCCCCGGCCCGGGTGCTGGCACGGGCCTGCGGCGAGGTGATGGCCCGTACGCACCCGGACCAGGCCCTCGTCCGACTGCACCACCTGGCGCGCCGGACCGGTCGCAACGGCCCGGCCGAGGTGCGCGAGACGCTGTACGAACTCGTCCGGCAGGACCGGCGGTTGTACCTCAAGCTGCTGGCCAGGTTCTGGGACGGGCTGGCCGCGCCGGGGGCGGTCGCGGCGGACGTCCGGCTCTTCCTGGACCTGGTGGGCGAGCCACCGCCGCCGCGCTGGGTGCCGGACGACGCGCTGGCCGTGACCTGGGCCAAGGTGCTGGCGGTGGCCCGGCGGGAGCAGTGGGCGGAGGCGGTGCACCGGTGGTTGTCGGCGGCCCGGGCGGAACCGCCGGCCGGCGAGCGGCTGATGGACGTGCTGGTGGAGGCCGCCGAGGCGCGGCCGGAGAGGCTCACCGGCCTCTACCTGACCGGGCACGAGTGGGTCGCCGGCGGGCCCCGTGACGAGCGGTCCGCGCGGGCCGGGGTGGCGGCGCGGTTCTGGCAGAAGATCGACATCGCGCAGGGCATCGAGCCGGAGGACCCGGCCGCGGCGCTGCGGTCCGAGGAGAGGACCAGGTGAGCTCCATGGAGAAGACGCGTACGGCGGCGCTGGCCGTCGCCGCAGGGGCGGTACCCGCCGCGCTGGGGCTGGGATTGGGCTGGCCGGCCTGGCTCTGGGCGGCGGCGGGCGCCGCGGTGGTGGTGCTGGTGCTGCTGGTCTCGACGGAGTGGGGGCGGCCCGAGCCTCCGCCGGTGGCCCCGCCGGCACCGGCCCCCGCGCCGGAGCCGCCGCGCGTCCCGGCCCCGGAACCGCCGGTCGAGCAGCCCTACCGGACGACCTCGGTGACGGGGGTGGCGCTGCCGAGCGGCGTGCCGGACTACGACTTCCTCTTCTCGGCGACGGTGTGGTGGCGGACACCGGGCGGCCCGGGCGGCGTCTCCCACGCCGCACCGGACAGCCTGGCGGTCGACTCGGTACTGGCCCGCGCCAGGGCGGTGACCGAGCGCGAGCACCCCGGGCGGCCGGAACTGGTCCAGCACCGGCTGGACGGCGTGCTCGGCACCCCGAGCCCGGACCCCTCCGGGATCGTCGTGGCGATGGCCGGACAGGTCACCCTGACGCTGCCGACCGCGGACCGCGATCGGCTGGACAAGCTCGCGGAGGTCCGCAAGGCGGAGGAGGTGTGGGAGCACGAGCGGCGGTACGAGCGGAGCAAGCGCACCTACCTCGGTGAGGACGTGCTCAAGTCGCCAGGCAGTGCGGTGGTGTGGTGGCTGGCGCGGAACGACGCGGAGGTGCGGGGCGCGGTCGACATGATCGGGCCGCTGGCCCAGCTCGCGGCGGCGGCCAACGACGAGGCGGTGGACGCGCTGTACGAGCACCTGCTGTCGTCGGGGGCGGGGCGGGGGAGCGGGGTGCCGTTCCTGAACGGCGTCGCTCCGGTGGCGGCGGCCGCCGGGGGCGGTCCGGCCGCGGCACCGGGGCCGGTGTCCGGGAGCGCGGGGCCGCAGGGCCACCAGGGGCCTTCGGTGGTCGGCCCGTTGAACAGCCTGATGCGCGACATCAGGCTGGCGGAGGGCGACGACCGGACGGTCTACGCCCACCGGGTGGCCCGGATCACCGAGGCGGCGGGCCGGCCCGAGGAGGCGGCGCGGATCCGGGAGAGCCTCGGGGAGGACGGGGGCGCGCCGGCGCCCGCGGCTCCGGCCCCGCCGGACGGCCCCGACGGAGTGCCGGGGCAGCGGGTGTTCGCGGTGGGCCCGGTGCGGCCCGCCGGCACCGACGACGCGGGGCCGGTCTCCTCGGCGTGGGAGGTGCTGCGCGGTTCCGTCAACGGGGACCCGCGGGGACCGGGGAACGGGCCCGAGGAAGGGTGGGGTGGGGCCGACCAGTCGCACGAGTGAGCTAGTCGGGGGCGGCGAGGTGGGCAAATGTTCGAGTGAATTGACCTATCTCATATGACTGTTCCGATTCTCCGGCTGAGATCGTTGAACTCGGGTAAAGCTGAGTCGGCCTCGTCGACGCGTCCAGAAAGGCTCGCCCGGTGTCCCAGCCGTTCGAACTGCCGTCCTTCTACGTGCCGCATCCGGCGCGGCTCAACCCGCATCTCGACGAGGCCCGGGCCCATTCCTCCGGATGGGCCCGGGAGATGGGCATGCTGGAGGGGTCGGGGATCTGGACCCAGGGGGACCTGGACGCCCACGACTACGGGCTGCTCTGCGCGTACACCCATCCGGACGCGTCGGCGGAGGCGCTGTCACTGGTCACCGACTGGTACGTCTGGGTGTTCTTCTTCGACGACCACTTCCTGGAGGTCTTCAAGCGCACCAACGACCGGGAGGGCGGCAAGGCGTACCTGGACCGGCTGCCGCTGTTCATGCCGGCCGACCCGGACGCCGCCGTGCCCGAGCCGGCCAACCCGGTCGAGGCCGGGCTGGCCGACCTGTGGCGGCGCACCGTGCCGTCGATGGGCGAGGACTGGCGGGTGCGGTTCGCGGAGAGCACCCGCAACCTGCTCAACGAGTCGCTCTGGGAGCTCGCCAACATCGGCGCCGGCCGGATCGCCAACCCCGTCGAGTACATCGAGATGCGCCGGAAGGTGGGCGGTGCGCCCTGGTCGGCCGGGCTGATCGAGTACGCCGCCGGGGCGCAGGTGCCGGCGGCGGTGTCCGGTTCGCGGCCGCTGCGGGTGCTGATGGACGCCTTCTCGGACGCCGTCCACCTGCGCAACGACCTGTTCTCCTACCAGCGCGAGGTCGAGGACGAGGGCGAGCTCAGCAACGGCGTCCTGGTGCTGGAGAAGTTCCTGGAGTGCACCACGCAGCAGGCGGCGGACGCCGTCAACGACCTGCTCACCTCCCGCCTCCAGCAGTTCGAGAGCACCGTCCTCACCGAGCTGCCCCAGCTGTTCGCGGACACCGGGCTGGACCCGGACGGCTGCGCCCGGGTGCTGGCCTACGTCAAGGGCTTGCAGGACTGGCAGGCCGGCGGCCACGAGTGGCACCTGCGGTCCAGCCGGTACATGAACGGCGGCGGGGCTGCGGCGGGCGAGGCCACCTGGTGGGACCCGTTCGCGATCGGCGGGGTGGGGACGTCGGCGCTGGACGTGCTGAAGCCGGGCGGGGCGCTGGACGATCTGGCCGGAGAGCTGGGCTCGTTGAGCCGCTCCGGGCCGGTGACGACGGCCTGGGCGCCGACGGTCGGGCAGTCGCCGGTGGCGGCGCTGCTGGAGGGACTGAGGTCGGCGACCGCGGGCCGGGCCGCGTCGTTGGAGTCGCCCGGGACCGGTCCGGTCGGCGGTTCGCGCGGGGACGTCGGTCCCGGGGTGCGGCGGGCGCGCTCGCACGCGCACGTGCCGTTCCAGGCCGTCGGGCCGTCCCGGCTGCCGGAGTTCCGCCTGCCGTTCACGGTCGGGCTGAACCCCTGCCTGGAGGCCTCCCGGCTGCACACCCTCGCCTGGGCGGACCGGATCGGGCTGCTGGAGATCCGGCCGGACGACCCCACCGCGGGCGTGTGGACCGCCGGTCGGATGGCCGACTACGACCTCGCGCTCTGCGCGGCCGGCATCCACCCGGACGCCTCCGCCGACCAACTCGACCTCACCACGGACTGGTTGGCCTGGGGCACGTACGCCGACGACTACTTCCCGGTGGCGTTCGGCCGGAACGGCGACCTGGCCGGCGCCAAGGCGGTGCACGCGCGGTTCCGGCTGCTCATGCCGGTCGACGGCGAGCCGGCCGCGGAGCCGCTCACCGCGTTGGAGCGCGGGCTGGCCGACCTCTGGGAGCGGACCGCCGGCCCGATGACCGCCGAGGCGCGCGGGAAGCTGCGCGAGGCCGTCGAGAAGATGACGCTGAGCTGGATCTGGGAGCTGCACAACCAGGCGCAGCACCGGATCCCGGACCCGGTCGACTACCTGGAGATGCGCCGCTCCACCTTCGGCTCCGACCTCACCATGAGCCTGTCCCGGCTGGCGCACGGGAACGTCGTGCCACCGGAGGTGTACGCCAGCGGGCCGATGCGCTCGCTGGAGAACGCGGCCGCCGACTACGCCTGCCTGATGAACGACCTGTTCTCGTACCAGAAGGAGGTCGAGTTCGAGGGCGAGGCGCACAACGCCGCCCTGGTGGTGCAGAACTTCTTCGACTGCGACTACCCGGCGGCGGTGCGGATCGTCGACGACCTCATGCACTCGCGGCTCGACCAGTTCCGGCACGTGGTGGCCGAGGAGTTCCCGGTGCTGTTCGAGGACTTCGGGCTGGACGGTCCGGCCCGGGCGGTGCTCGCCGGGTACGTCAAGGAGCTGGAGAACTGGCTCGCCGGAATCCTGGTGTGGCACCGGGGCTGCCGGCGCTACCGGGAGGAGGACCTGCTGCGCCACTTCGGGCGGGAGGCGGCCGAGGCGCCGGGCACCGTCGCGGAGGAGGCCGTCGAGCCGGGCGGCGGGCCGGTGGGCGCCCTGCTGGTGCGGCCGACCGGGCTGGGGACGTCGGCGGCCTCGGTGGCGGGCGCGGTCGGCACGCTCGGCGCGGTGGGGGTTTCCGGGTAGCGGTCCGGCGCAGGGGCGTGCGGCGGTCCGCCGGGGGTTCCGGCCCCGGCGGACCGCCGTCTGCTGCGCGCGCGGACGGGTGGGGGACTGACTAGGGTGGCGAATCGGGGCAGAACGTCACACGAGAGGGCTTCGTCATGGCTGCGCTACCCGAGGGAACGCCCTGTTGGGCCGACGCGATGTTCGCCGACCTGGAGGGCGCCAAGGCGTTCTACGGCGATGTGCTCGGCTGGACCTTCGGCGAGTCGTCGACCGAGTACGGCAACTACACCCAGGCGTACTCCGACGGCAAGGCGGTCGCCGCGATCGTCCCGCCGATGCCGAACCAGGAGGGCGAGGTGACCTCCGCCTGGTGCCTCTACCTGGCCTCGCCCGACGCCGCCGGCACCGCCGAGAAGATCCGCGGCAACGGCGGCGAGGTGCTGATGGGCCCGATGACGGTCGGCGAGTTCGGCTCGATGGTGATCGCCAAGGACCCGGCGGGCGTCGTCTTCGGCGTCTGGCAGTCCGGTACCCACGAGGGCTTCGAGAAGCAGGGCGCGCCGGGCGCCTACACCTGGGCCGAGGTGATCACCCGCGACGGGGCCGCCGCGGACGGCTTCTTCCCCGCGGTCTTCCCCTACGCCGTGAAGCGGATGGAGGCCGAGGACGTCGACTACAAGATCTACAGCGTCCGGGAGCAGCCGGCACTCGGCCGGCTGCAGGCGGGCCCGAAGGAACTGCCGCCCGAGGCGCCGAACTACCTCAGCGTCTACTTCGCGGTGGACGACTGCGACGCCACGATCGCCAGGATCACCGAGCGCGGCGGGAAGCTGTACTTCGGCCCGATGGACAGCCCGTTCGGCCGGTTCGCCGCCGTCGGCGATCCGCAGGGGGCGGCGTTCGGCGTGATCGACCTCGGCAGGACGGCCGGGGACGTGCCGGCCGTGGTGGCGGAGTGACCTCCGGCGCCACCGCGCTCCACGGGGAACGGGCGGACCTGCTGCAGACGCTCGACAAGCACCGGGGCTTCCTGCGGTACACCGCCCGCGACCTCACCGACGAGCAGGCCGCCCGGCGCACCACGGTCAGTGAGCTGTGCCTGGGCGGGCTGATCAAGCACGTCAGCGGGACGGAGGCGCGCTGGATGCGGTTCGCCGTCGGCGGCGCGGCGGCGATGGAGGCCGAGCCGGTCGACTGGACGGGGCAGTTCCGGATGGCCGAGGGCGAGACCCTGGCCGGGCTGCTCGCCGCCTACGAGCGGGTGGCCGCCGAGACGGACTCGCTGGTGGCGAGCCTGCCGGACCTCGACCAGGCCCATGCGCTGCCGGCGGCGCCGTGGTTCGAGCCCGGGGCCGCCTGGTCGGTCCGGCGGGTGCTGCTGCACGTCATCGCCGAGACGGCGCAGCACGCCGGGCACGCCGACATCATCCGGGAGGCGCTGGACGGGGCGAAGACGATGGGCTGAGCGGCGGGCGGCGATCAGAGCGCGATGCCGAGCAGCTCGCGCAGGGCGTGCCCGCCGTCCGGGGTCACCTGCAGGGCGCGGCCGGAGCCGATCCGCTCGACCCATGCCCGGTCCAGCGCCGTCCGGCAGAGCGCCGCGCCGAACGCGCCGCCCAGGTGGCTGCGGCGCTCCGTCCAGTCCAGACAGGTGCGGACCACCGGGCGGCCGCCGGAGCGTCCGGCCCTGGGCGGCAGTTCCACGCCCAGCTCGGCCAGCCAGGAGCGGCCGCGGTCGGTCAGGGCCGGGCCGTCCTCGTCGGCCACCAGGCCGCGGGCGAGGACGGCGTCGCGGACGGCCACGCCCAGGCGGCCGGCCAGGTGGTCGTAGCAGGTGCGGGCGCGGGCCTCGGCGCTCGTCCGGGTGGCCTCGCGCAGCGAACCGGGGGCGGCGGCGGACGGCCGGCCCGGGCGGTCCGGGCGGTCCGGGTGGGCGGCGGGGATCGGGAAGGAGGCCAGGTCCTCGATCAGGGTGGCAGCCTCGGGCCCGGCCAGCCGGACGTACCGGTGGCGGCCCTGGCGCTCCTCGGCCAGCAGGCCGCCGGCGACCAGCCGGGACAGGTGTTCGCTCGCCGTGGACGGCGCGACCCGCGCGTGGCGGGCCAGTTCGCCGGCGGTCCAGGCGCGGCCGTCGAGCAGGGCCATGCAGAACGCGGCGCGCGTCGGGTCGGCGAGCAGGCCGGCGAGGTGGGCGAGGGACATGGGTCCATGGTGCCGCAGGCACGGTTCGGCAGGGGCCGAAACGTTCCGGTCCTAGCGTGGGGCGCATGGCCGATTCCACCGTTGCTCCCGCTGTTCCCGCCGCTTCCGCTGTTCCCGCCGCTTCCGCTCCCGCCGTTGCCGAGGAGCTCTGCTTCGCCCGGTACGAGGAGGTGACCGCCGCGCTCGCCGATCCGGCGCTGGTGCCGCCGCCCGCCGAGTCCGGGCCGGTCGGCGGCACGGCCTGGCTGCGGGCCGGCGTGGCGCGGTTCAGCGCGGGCGAGCCGCACGCCGCCCGGCGGGCGTTCGTCGAGGCGGACCTCGCCGGGCTCGATCCGGACGCGCTGCGGTCGGCGGCGGCGGCCGGGTTCGAGGCGGACGTGCGGGTGCGGGCGGTCCGGGTGCTCGCGCAGGCGCTCGGGCTGGCGGAGCCGGAGGCGGTGGCGCGGGCGGTCGGGGTGGTCGCGCGGTCGTACTTCGTGGAGCGGCCCGAGGACCCGGAGGCCGACGCGGCGGTGGCCTGGCTGCTGCCGCGCATGCTGCCTCGGGCAGGGGACGCGGCGTGGGCGGAGGACACGGCGCGGGCCGTCAACCGGATCGGCCTGCTCGTCCAGGCCTGCGACGCCACCGCCACCCTGGTGGAGCACGCCCGGGCGGCCGGGCCGGAGGCGGCGGAGCCGCTCGCCGCCGCGCTGCGGCACGACCCGCCCGTGCGGACGATGCGCCGCCGCGCCCTCGGGCCGACCGTGGTGGGCGGGGTGTCCGTTCCGGCCGGGACGGACGTGCTGCTCGACCTCGCCGCCGCCCAGGCCGACCGTCCCGACCTGGAGCCGCTGACCTTCGGCACCCCGCCGAGGCTCTGTCCCGGCCGGACGCACGCGCTCGCCATTGCGGCGGGCATCCTGTACGGGGCCTCCGCCGAGGCCGGGCCGTCCGCCGCCGAGCCCGTGCCCGACACCGACGACCGTGACCCTGCCGGGCTCGTCCCCGCCATGGTCGAGCACGTGCTCGACCTCGCCGGGACGTGGACCGGGTGGGACGGCCGCCCGGCCACCGTCGACGGCCGCACCTACACCCCGCACAAGGCGATCCGCCGGGTAACCGACCATCTCCTCGACCACCTGGCGGAGTTGGAGGCCCGGCTGGCCGGCGAACCGACCCAGCCCGACCACTGGCACGCCTCCGCCGGCACCACTCCCGCCGACCTCGCGCCGTTCACCCCGGTCGACCTGGACGAGGCCCGCAGCAGGCTCACCCGACTCGCCCGGATCTGGTCCGCCCGCCTCGCTTCGCTCACGCCGGAGCAGCTCGACCGATCGCCCGGTACCGGGTGGTCGTTCCGTCAGATCGCCTTCCACGTCGCTGAGTCCGCGTACTACGCGAACGCCGTCGGCGACCTCCGTCCGCAGGAGAGGACCACCGCCCGATGAGCCCCACCCCGTACGGGCAGCGTCCGCTCGACACCCCGCTCGACACCCCGTTCGCCGCGCTGCACCGCCGCCCGGGCGTGCCGCTGCTGCTCCCCAACGCCTGGGACCACGCCTCCGCCGCCGTCCTCGCCGAGCAGGGGTTCGCCGCCATCGGCACCACCAGCCTCGGCGTCGCGGCGGCGGCCGGCCTGCCCGACGGCGAGGCGGCGACCCGCGACGAGACGCTCCGGCTGGCCGGCCGCCTCGGCCGCTCCGGGCGGTACCTGCTCTCCGTCGACGCGGAGAGCGGCTTCAGCGACGACCCGGACGAAGTGGCCGCGTTCGCCGTGGAGTTGGCGGAGGCCGGGGTCGTCGGCATCAATCTGGAGGACGGCCGCCCGGACGGCACGCTCACCCCGACCGCCGTGCACGCCGCCAAGATCACCGCGATCAAGGCCGCCGCCCCGGCCCTGTTCGTCAACGCCCGCACCGACACCCACTGGCTGGCCCTGTCCGACCCCGTCGAGGAGACCGACCGCCGCCTCGCCGCCTACCAACTGGCGGGCGCCGACGGCCTGTTCGTCCCCGGCCTCACCGACCTGGCCGCCATCCGGCGGCTCTGCGGCTCCCTCGCCCTCCCGCTGAACATCCTCCACGCCCCGACCGGTCCCACCCTCCTCGAACTCGCGGCCCTGGGCGTCGCCCGCGTCAGCCTCGGCTCCTACCTCTACCGCACCGCCCTGGCCGCGGCAGTCTCCACCGCGCTCGCCGTCCGCGCCGGCACCCCGGGACCCGCCGCACCGACCGACGCCCCCGCCTACGCCACCGTCCAGGCCCTGTACGCCGACGGGCGGTGAGCGAGTGGGGGGAACTATGTAGACCGGTCTACTGAAAGCTGTAGACCGGTCTACATAGTTCACTATGTCGCCCGGTCTACAGATTTTTTCTATGTAGACCGGGCGACATATTTTGCACGAGGCGCCCGGCCGGTCCGGGGTCAGCCGTCGGTCAGGTACCGGCGGCCCGGGATCTGCTCGAAGATCAGATTGGTCCGGGTCTGCGCCACCGCGGGGTGGGTGGTCAGGTGGTCCACGACGAAGTCGCGCAGCTCCTCCGGGCCGGCCACCCCGACGTGCAGCAGGTAGTCGTCGGACCCGGCCATGTGGAACACCGCGAGGACGCCCGGCAGGTCGGGGGCGCTGCTGCGGAAGCTCTCGATCCGTTCGCGGGTGTGTGCCCGGAGCCGGACCGAGATCATCGCCTGCAGCGGCAGCCCGATGGCGGCGGGGTCTATTTCCGTCCGGAAAGCGCGGATGGTGCCGCGCTCGCGCAGCGCCCGCACCCGCGCCAGACAGGTCGAGGGGGCGATGCCGACGGCCTCGGCGAGCGCGTTGTTCGGCGTCCGGGCGTTCTCGGCGAGGACGCGCAGGATCGCGCGGTCGGTGTCGTCGATGGGCGCCCGGGGGGCCTGCGGATAATTCGGCACGCCGCTCAGGGTCCCCGACCGGACCGCAGATAAGCAACATCGGCGCGGACGATTCCGAATATTCTGCGGATCACTTTCGCCGAGGCGTTCGAAAGTTCCATCCTGGCGGTCGAGCGGACCTGCGCCGCACCCGTCCCCCAGCGACCCCGGAGCGCCGCACCCATGAGCCCCACGACCGTTCACGCCGCCGCCCCGGTCCACATCGACGCGGCGCCGGAGAGCGGGGACTTCGCGATACCCGCCGAGGGGCTCACCGACGGCGAGCGGCTGCGCGCCCTCGACCGGATGGACGGCTACCTGACGCGCAAGCGCCGGCACCTGGTCGGCTACCAGGCCACCCAGGAACTCGCGGGCAGCGCCCTCGACCTCGCCCGCTTCATGCTGAGCAACATCAACAACCTCGGCGACCCGTTCCAGAGCGGCGGCTACAAGCCGAACACCAAGGTCGTCGAACGCGCCGTGCTCGACTACTACGCGCGCCTCTGGCACGCCGGGCGCCCGTACGACCCGGCCGACCCCGAGTCGTACTGGGGCTACATGCTCTCCATGGGCTCGACCGAGGGCAACATGTACGCCCTCTGGAACGCCCGCGACTACCTGACCCGGCCCGGCGCGCCCCGCCCGGTGGCGTTCTACTCGGAGGACACCCACTACTCCTTCGCCAAGGCCGTCCGGGTGCTGGGCGTCGACACCTTCCACGCGGTCGGCACCGCGGACTACCCGGGAGAGTGCCCGCTCGGCGGCGACTGGCCCGCCGAGGTGCCCTCGCTGCCCGGCCCGTCCGGCCACTCCTGGGACGGCCCCGGCGCCGTCGACGTGGACAAGCTGGCGGCGCTGGTGGAGTTCTTCGCGGCGAAGGGCCACCCGGTCTTCGTCAACTTCAACCTCGGGAGCACGTTCAAGGGCGCCCACGACGACGTCCGCGGCGCGTGCGAACGGCTGCTGCCGGTCTTCGAACGGCACGGCCTGCTCCCGGACGCCGGCGGCGACGGGCGCCGGGGCTTCTGGATCCACGTCGACGGCGCGCTCGGCGCCGGGTACGCGCCGTTCCTGCGGCTGGCCGCCGAGGACCCGGCGGCATACGGCTGGGCACCGGAACCCGGCGCCGGCGCACCCGAGTTCGACTTCGGCCTCACCCTGCCGAGCCGCTCCGGCGGGGACGTCGACCCGATCGCCTCGATCGCGATGAGCGGCCACAAGTGGGCCGGCGTGCCGTGGCCGTGCGGCGTCTTCATGACGAAGGCCAAGTACCAGCTGGAACCGCCGACCCGGCCCGAGTACATCGGCGCGCCGGACAGCACCTTCGCCGGATCCCGCAACGGCTTCTCCCCGCTGGTGCTCTGGGACCACCTGTCCCGGCACTCCTACCGCGACCAGGTGGACCGGATCCGCCGCTCCCAGGAACTGGCCGGATACCTGGAACGCCGCCTGCGCGAACTGGAGGAGGAGACCGGCGCCGAGCTGTGGCCGGCCCGCACCCCCGGCGCGATCACCGTGCGCTTCCGCGAGCCCGGCGCCGACCTGGTCGCCAAGTGGTCGCTGTCCTGCGAGAGCGTCCTCACCACCCCCGGCGACCCGGCCGGCCTGCGCCGCTACGTGCACGTCTTCCTGATGCCCTCCGTCGACCGCGCCAAGCTGGACGCCCTCCTGTCCGACCTCGCCCGCGACCCGCTCATCCTCGGCACACCCGCCTGACGGGGACGGATAAATCGGTGGCAGCCGTGTCGGAGGGGTTGTTACGCTCGCCGCTCCGTTCGCTTCCGTCTGCTGTGGGCCGCCGTGCCCTTCGAGAGGGTGTCTTGATGTCCCGGACCGCGCCGAGTGCGCCTCGCCACACTGCCTGACGGATCGTCGTCGAGGCCGCTCGGCCTGCTCTTGCTGTCATCGTTGATCTCCGGCAAGGAGCACCCCGGGTGTCCAGCACCTCCAACACCACCAGTAGTGCCCAGAAGACCGCCACGTTCGCCTGTGCGTGGTGCGGCCTGACCGTGTCCACGTTCGCCGGCGACGGCGTGCGGCGGAACCACTGCCCGTCCTGCCTGCACTCGCGGCACGTTCTCGACCACGTCGAGGGCGGCCCGAGCGAGTGCCACGGGCGGATGTCGGCGATCGCCATCGCGGTGCTGCGCACCGGCGACTGGATGGTCGTCCACCGCTGCGTGCGCTGCGACGAGTTGACGTCCAATCCGGTGTGCCGGGACGACAACCAGCTCGTCCTGATGCGCATCGCGGTCCGGCCGCTCGCGCAACCGCCCTTCCCGCTCGAAGCGTTCGGTTCCCTCTGAACCGCCGTACTGGAGAGGGGAGCGCGACCGTGCCACGACAGGGGAACGACCGCGGCCACCGCCGCCGGCAGCGTCCCAAGGACGTGCTGCACGCCCGGGGCGGTCACCGGGCGAACGATTTCCGGTGCGTCGGCTGCCGGTTGGACGTCCCGTCGGACGCCCCCGGCACCGCGCACCGCAACCACTGCCCGAACTGCCTCGCCAGCCTGCACGTCGACCGCCGCGTCCCGGGCGACCGGGCCGCGGACTGCCGCGGCCGGATGGAGGCGCTGGGCATGTCCGTGCGGGCGGACGGCGAGTGGCTGATCGTCCACCAGTGCCTGTCCTGCGGTGAGTTGAGCACCAACCGGATCGCCGGTGACGACAATCCGCTGCCGCTGCTCCGGCTCGCGCTCAAGCCGCTGCGGGACGCGGGCTTCGCCCGGCGCACGCTGCTCGACCTGTAGCGCGTAGAGGGGGAGGGAGGCAGGGAGCGGGGTACCGGAGCCGGACCGCGGCGGGAGCCGGGTCCTCCTGCCGCCGGGCGATGCCGGGCGGGGGGTCCGCTTCCTAGGGTCGGGTCCGTGACCACGGCGGTCCGCCCGCGCGGCGGGCACCGCCGGCACCTCGCCTCCCCCCTCTCCGCGCGCCCTCGTCGCGCCGTACCCAAGGAGCCTCCGCATGTCCGATCCCCAGTTCCGCCGCCCCCGGCGCGCCCTCGTCCTGCTGATCGCGACGGCCGCCGCCCTGGGCGTGGCCGGCACGCTGCCCGCCTCGGCGGCGCCGTCCGCCGGGCCGAAGGACGCGGTGCGGGCCGGGCTGGAGCGCCTGGTCAAGGAGGACCGCTACCCCGCCGCGCTGGCCTCGGTCTCCGGACCCGACGGGCGCGTCCGCAACTACGCCGCCGGTGTCGCCGACCTTCGGACCGGGGCGAAGGCGCCCGTGGACGGACAGGTGCGGGCGGGCAGCAACACCAAGACCTTCGTCGCCGTGGTCGTCCTGCAGCTGGTCGGCGAGGGCAGGGTCGAACTCGACGCCCCCATCGAGCGCTACCTGCCGGGCCTGGTGCGCGGCGAGGGCATCGACGGCCGCACGATCACGGTGCGTCAGCTGCTCCAGCACACCAGCGGGCTGCCCAACTTCACCGACGACATATTCGAGGAGGTCTTCGGCGAGGGCCGCCACCGCTACTACCAGCCCCGTGAGCTGGTCGACATGGCGCTCTCCCACAAGGCGCTCTTCGCGCCCGGCACCGGCTGGTCCTACAGCAACACCAACTACATCCTGGCCGGCCTGCTGATCGAGAAGGTCACCGGCCGCCCGCTCGCCGAGCAGCTGACCAAGCGGGTGATCGAGCGGATCGGACTGCGGCACACCTACTTCCCGGCGGTGGGCGACGAGGGCATCCGCGAGCCCCACCCCCACGGGTACACGGTCAGGACGGACGGGTCGCTCTCGGACGTCACCGACCTGGACCCCTCCTGGGGCTGGGCCGCCGGGCAGTTGATCTCCACGCCGAGCGACCTGAACCGCTTCTTCTCCGCCCTGATGGGCGGCAGGCTGCTCAAGCCCGCCCAGCTCGCCGAGATGCGCACCACGGTGAAGGTCCCGGAAGGCCCCGGGGTGCCGAAGGGCGAGGAGCACGGGCTCGGGCTCATCCGCCGGTCGCTGAGCTGCGGCAAGGTCGCCTGGGGGCACGGCGGTGCCACGCCGGGCTACCACACCTTCCCTGCGGTGACCGAGGACGGCCGCGCCGTCACCATCGCCGTCACCGCGAACCTGGCGCCCTCCCCGCAGGGGGTCGAGCACACCCAGGCGCTGTTCGACGAGGCCCTGTGCGCGAAGCGGTGACCGGGTCCTAACCCGTCCCGTCGGCCTGGTCGCCGCCCCCGGTACGGGCGGTGACCAGGCCGGACTCGTAGGCCGCGATGACCGCCTGCGCGCGGTCGCGCACGTCGAGCTTGCCGAACAGGCTGGTGATGTGGTTCTTCACGGTGGAGTGGCTGATGTCCATGGCGCGGGCGATCCCGGCGTTGTCGAGCCCGGTGGCCATCAGCCGCCACACCTCAACCTCGCGGGGCGTGAGCTCCCCCGTGGCGACGGCGGGCGCCGGCTGGGCGCCGAGCGGCGCCCGGACGTAGGCGGAGATCAGCCGGGTGAGCAGGCGCGGGGCGACCACCGCCTCCCCGGTGTGGACGGTGCGGATCGCCGCGGCGAGGTCCTCCGGCGAGACGTCCTTGGGCAGGAACCCGTGCGCGCCGGCGCGCAGCGCGGCCACCACGTACTCGTCCATGTCGAAGGTGCTGAGCGCGAGGACCCGGCACTCGGGCAGGGTGCGGGCCAGCTCCTCGGTCGCGGCGACCCCGTCCAGGACCGGCATCCGGATGTCCATCACCACGACGTCGGGGCGCAGCCGGCGGGCGAGCGCGACGGCCTGCTCGCCGTCCTCGGCCTCGCCCACCACCTCGAAGGCGGGGTCCGGTGAGAGGATCAGCGACAGACCGCGCCGGACCAGCGGCTGGTCGTCCACGATGAGGACCCGGATCCCGGGCGTCTCGGCCGTCACCGCTGCACCACCCCTTCGCGCTCTCCGCGATCTCCCTGCTGGACGGCCGCCTCGGCCGCCTCCTCCGCCGCCAGCGGCAGTTCGGCCACCACCGCGAAGCCGCCCTCCGGCCGGGGCCCGGCCTCCAGGGTCCCGCCGTGCAACGCGACGCGCTCACGCATCCCGAGCAGCCCGAACCCGCCGCCGCCCCGGCCCGGGCCGTGCTCGGCGTCCTGGGACGGCACGCCCCGGCCGTCGTCCCGGACCTCGACGGTGACCCCGTCCGGGCGGTACGCCAGCAGGACGGTCGCCCGGGCGGGCCCCGCGTACTTGCGGGCGTTGGTGAGGGCCTCCTGGACGATCCGGAACACGGTCAGCCCGACGGTCGGCGGCAGCGGACGCCGGGGCCCGCGGACGTCGAGGTCGGTCGGCAGCCCGGCCAGGCGGGACTCGTCCACCAGCCGGCCGAGGTCCTCCGCCCCGGGCTGGGGCGACGGCGGGGCGGCGTCCGGCTCGTCACCGGCCCGCAGGACGTTCAGCAACTGGCGCATCTCGCGCAGCGCCAGCCGCCCGGAGGACTCCAGGGTGACCAGGGCGTCCCGGACCACCTCCGGCTTGGCGAGGTTGGCGCGGGCGCCGCCGGCCATCAGCTGCATGGTGGTGATGTGGTGGGCCACGATGTCGTGCAACTCCCGTGCGATGCGGCGGCGTTCCTCGGCCACCGCGCGGTCGGCCAGCAGCTTGCGATTGGCGTTCACCTCCCGCTGCCAGCGGGCGGCCGCGAGGCCGGCGCCGGTCACCAGCGAGGTGGAGGAGACGGCCGCGATGGCCGCCTCCGCGGAGGGGACGGGGAAGTCGCTCTGGCTCAGCATCGCCACCACCGCCGTCGCCGCGGCGGCGCCCGCGGCGACCGGCCAGGCGCGGTTCCGGGCGACCGAGAAGACCGCCACCGTCAGGACGCCGCCGAAGTGGATGCCCATCGGGTTCGTCAGGTCGATCGCCGACTGGAGCACCAGGACGCCGGCGAGCGTCGGCACCGGGTGGTGGCGCCGGGCGAGCAGTGGCAGGCCCGACAGCACCAGGAGCACGAGGCCCGGCACCCCGATGGCGTGGGTGCCCCCCACCTCGCTGACGAGCAGGTGGGCCAGCAGGTCCAGCACGGCGGCGCCGACGGCCACCAGTGCGTCGGCCTGGGTCCACGGCAGCCCGTTCGCGCGGGGCCGCGGCACCCCGTCCACGCCCGCGCCGGGGCGCTGACGCCCGTCCATCCTCGTCCTCCCGGCCCGACCAGCGTTGACGCCCCATTCTGGCACCGGCCCGCCCGGCCCCGGATGGTCCCTCCGGCCGAGGGAGGGCGGGCGGACCAGGAGCACGGTCCCGGTCGCGGTCCGCCGGGGGGACCGCGGGCCCCGGCACGGATCGTCCGCTGCCAGGACGCCCGGCACCCCTTTCACCTGATGGTCTGGAGACCGGCCGGGAACCCCCGGCCGGCTTGGCCGACGCTCGCGACCATCCGCCGGAGGGCACCCGTGATCCGCGCACTGACCGGATTCTCCACCAGACACGCGTGGAAGGTCATCGCCCTCTGGGCGGTACTGGGACTGGTACTGGCCGGGCTGAGCCCGATGCTGCTGGGCCGGGTCACCCAGGCCCAGACCGGTGACTTCCTGCCGAAGAGCTACGACTCGGCCGCCGCCCTGCGGATCGCCGAGGAGCAGTTCGGGGTGAAGCCCGACGCCACCACGGTCACCGTGCTGGTCGCCCGGAACGACGGCAAGGCGCTCACCGACGCCGACCAGCGGCGGATCGAGGCCGAGGCGGCGGAGCTCGGCAAGCACCGGGTCGTCATGCCCAGGAAGGAGGACGAGCCCGCCTTCCTCACGCCCGACCGCTCGCAGACCCCCCGGGTGGCCCCCGCGATGACGGCGCCCGACCGGAGCTTCGAACTGGTCTCCGTCGAGCTGACCGGCAGCGCCGTGGACGAGGGCGTCCAGGAGGTCTACCGGACCTTCCGCGACTCGGCCCGCGCGCAGTTCGCCGACGCCGGGATGCGCACCGGGTTCACCGGCGGCCTGGCCGAGACCGTCGACAGCACGGACGACAACCGGACCGCCGCGCTCGTCGGCAGCAGCCTCACCATCGGGCTGATCGTCCTGCTCAACGTGCTGGTGTTCCGCAGCGTGCTCGCGGCGGTGCTGCCGCTGCTCGCGGTCACCTTCATCAGCGGCGTGGCCACCGGGGCGGTGGCCGGCGCCGCGGAGCTCACCGGCCTCAAGCTGGACGTCTCCACCCCGAGTCTGATCTCCGTGGTGCTGCTCGGCATCGGCGTCGACTACCTGCTGTTCCTGCTCTTCCGGTTCCGCGAGCACCTGCGCGCCCGGCCCGAGCAGCCCGCCCGCGAGGCGGCCGCCGAGGTGTCCGGCCGGGTCGGCACCGCCATCACCTCGGCGGCGCTGACCATCGTGGCCGCCTTCGCCACCCTGGGTGTGGCGACCTTCGGACAGTTCCGCTCGCTCGGCCCGGCGATCGCCGTCGCCGTCCTGGTCATGCTGCTGGGCAGCCTCACCCTGATGCCGGCCCTGCTCGCCGCCTGCGGCCGCAAGATCTTCTGGCCCTCCCGCAGCCTGCGCCGGGAACCGCGCGGGGGCGTGGCCGCCCGCTACGGCGCGTTCGTCGCCCGACGCCCGCTGGTCCTGCTGCTCGGCTCCGTCGCGCTGCTCGGCGCCCTGGCCGCCGGGATGACCGGGGTCCGGATGGACTACGGCCAGGGCGGTGACTCCGGGACGGCGGCCGCCGCCACCGCCGCGGAGATCTCCCGGGCCCTGCCGGCCGGCGTGTCCGACCCGACCACCGTCTACGTCACGGCCAAGGACGGCGGCACCCTCGACCCCGCCCGGCTCGACGGCCTCTCCCGCGCCCTCGCCGAGGTGGAGGGCGTCGGCCAGGTGGCCGGCACCGTACTGAACCAGGACCACCGCGCCGCCCGGATCGACCTCTTCCTCACCGCCGATCCGCAGAGCGCACGGGCGCGCGAGCTGGCGTCCGGTCCGGTGCGGGCCGCCGTCGCCGCCCACACCCCCGCCGGGACCAGCGCCCACGTCGGCGGCACGGCGGCGATCTTCGCCGACATCTCCGCCGCCGTCGACCACGACCTGCGGATCGTCTTCCCGGTCGCCGCCGTCCTCATCGCCCTGATCCTGCTGCTCCTGCTGCGCAGCCTGCTCGCCCCGGTGGTCCTGATGCTCGCCGTCGGACTCGGCTTCGCCGCCACCCTCGGCGCCGCCACCCTGCTGTTCCAGCACGTGCTGGACGAGCCCGGCGTCAACTTCACCCTGCCCCTGGTGCTCTTCCTGTTCGTCGTCGCGCTGGGCACCGACTACAACATCCTCATCACCGACCGGATCCGCGAGGAGATGCACCACCCCGGCCCGGCCCGCGCCGCCGTGGCCCGCGCCGTCCGCCACACCACCCCCGCCATCGCCACCGCGGGCCTCGTCCTGGCCGGCTCCTTCGCCAGCCTCGCCACCACCCCCGGCAGCGAGCAGATCGCCTTCTCCCTGACCCTCGGCATCCTGCTCTCCGCCGTCGTCCTCTCCCTCGCCCTCGTCCCCGCCCTCGCCGCCCTCCTCGGCCGCGCCCTCTGGTGGCCCCTCCGCCCCACCCCGACCCCCCTCCCCACCACCGCCCACACCCCCGCCCCCACCCGCGTCCCCGTCCCCTGACCCGCCCCACCCCCTGATCGGCGCCCGCCTGCCCAGGGCGCTCACGGAGGCCCGGTTCCACCCCCGTAGGGACCGGGCCTCCACCCTTCTGCCGAAGCCCCGGGCGTGCCGCCGAACCGGCCCGGGCGTGCCGCCGAACCGGCCCGGGCGTGCCGCCGAACCGGCCCCGGCGTTCCGGAATCCGGTCCGGGGAAGTGGTGACGGGCAGCTCCGCGACCTTCTCCGCCGGGACATATGCCGGCGATACGCCGTGCTGCCTAGGCTCCTGCGTATGCGTGTGCTGATCGTGGAGGACGAGCCCTATCTGGCCGAAGCCGTCCGGGACGGACTCCGGCTGGAAGCGATCGCCGCGGACATCGCCGGCGACGGCGACTCCGCCCTGGAACTGCTCGGCGTCAACTCCTACGACCTCGCGGTCCTCGACCGCGACGTCCCCGGCCCCTCCGGCGACGAGATCGCCCGGCGAATCGTCGCCTCCGGCAGCGGCATCCCGATCCTCATGCTCACCGCCGCCGACCGGATCGACGACAAGGCGTCCGGGTTCGGGCTGGGCGCCGACGACTACCTCACCAAGCCGTTCGAGCTCCGGGAACTCGTCATGCGGCTGCGGGCGCTGGACCGCAGGCGCGCGTACGCCCGGCCCCCGGTCCGGGAGATCGCGGGCCTGCGGCTGGACCCCTTCCGCCGGGAGGTCTTCCGCGACGGACGCCATGTCGCGCTCACGCGCAAGCAGTTCGCCGTACTCGAAGTCCTGGTCGCCGCCGAGGGCGGTGTCGTGAGCGCGGAGGAACTCCTGGAGCGGGCCTGGGACGCCAACGCCGACCCCCTCACCAACGCCGTCCGCATCACCGTCTCCGGCCTGCGCAAACGGCTCGGAGAACCATGGCTCATCGCCACGGTGCCCGGCGTCGGTTACCGGATCGACACCGGCCGCCCCCGTGCATAGGCGTCCGGTGAACGGTCACCTGGTGGACAGTCAGCCGGTGGACAGTCACTTGATGGACAGGCGACCGGTGGACAGGCGCCCGGGGCTCAGCGCCCGCATGAAGCTCACCGTCAGCTACGCCGGATTCCTCCTCGCCGCCGGCACTCTCCTGCTGGCCGTGGTGTGGGTGTTCCTGCTGCGCCACGTACCCGACAGCTCCCAGGGCCTGCTCGGGGTCGCACCCAACCGCTACCTCCTGGTACGCACGTTCGCCCCCGCCGCGGCCGTGGCGCTCGCCTTCCTGCTGGTGTTCGGCCTGCTGGGCGGATGGATCCTCGCCGGCCGGATGCTCGCACCGCTCACCCGGATCGCGGACGCGGCACGGACGGCCGCGAACGGGTCACTGTCCCACCGGGTCCGCATGCCGGGTCCCCGGGACGAATTCCGTGAACTCGCCGACGCGTTCGACATCATGCTCGAACAACTCGAAGCCCACGTCACCGAGCAGCGGCGATTCGCCGCGAACGCCTCCCACGAACTGCGCACCCCGCTGGCGATCTCGAAGACGCTCCTCGACCTCGCCCGCACCGACCCCACGCGGGACCGGGGCGAACTCATCGAACGCCTCCACACCGTCAACGCGCGGGCGATCGACCTCACCGAGGCCCTCCTGCTGCTCGGTCGCGCCGACCGCAAGGGCTTCACCCGCGAGCCCGTCGATCTGTCCCTCATCGCGGAGGAGGCCGCCGAAACGCTGCTTCCCCTCGCCGAGAGGCGTCGGATCACGCTCGACGTCACCGGCGAGCAGGCACAGGCCCTCGGTTGCGCGGAGCTCGTCCTGCGGATGGCGACCAACCTCGTCCAGAACGCCATCGTCCACAACCTGCCCGCCGACGGCACCGTGACGGTCCACACCGAATCGCAGCACGGCGCGAGCGTGCTGCGGGTCGAGAACACCGGCCCCAGGGTCGTCCCGGCGGAAGTCCTGCCGACCCTCACCGAGCCCTTCCAGCGCGGAACGGAACGCACCCGCACCGACGAGCACGCCGGGGTCGGCCTCGGCCTGGCCATCGTGCACAGCATCGTCCGGGCACACGACGGGACCATCGACCTCGCACCCCGCCCCACCGGCGGCCTCCTCGTCACGATCCGGCTCCCCCGCCCGCCGCGGGCACCGTCCGCGAGCAGCTCCTAGACCTCCGGCGGCGGACCGGTGTCGCCGGCGTATCGAGAATCGCGTACGCCACCGCAACGGTCCTCCGTCTTCAGTGGAGACCTGCACCGGTCGATTCGGCGATCAGCAAAGGAGCATGATCATGGATTCGGATTCCGTACGCGGCATCAGTCGGCGGCGGCTGCTCGGGTGGGGCGGGTCGGCGGCCGCCGGCGTAGTGACGGTCGGCGCGCTACCGGCGGGCGCCCGGCCCGCCCAGGCCGGACCGGGCCAGGCCGGACCGGGCCAGGCCGGACCGGGCCAGGACGGACCGGCCCCGGCCGACTCCGACATCCCGCCGGCCACCCGTCCTGGCGGGGCCTACGACCAGTACGTGGCGCAACTGGCCGCCGAGGGGAGGTTCTCCGGGGTGGTGCTGCTGTCGTACCGGGGCAGGACGGTGCTGTCCCGCAGCTACGGCATGGCCGACAGGGAGCGGGGGATCCGCAACCACGAGGGCACCGCGTTCAGCCTCAGCTCGGCCGGCAAGCCGTTCGGCGCGGTGGCCGTCCTGCAACTGGCGCAGCAGGGCAGGCTGAGCCTGTCCGACACGGTGGGCACCTACCTGGACGGCTACCCCGAGGCCATCGCCGAGCGGGTGACCATCCACCACCTGCTCACCGGCACCTCCGGACTGGACACCCCGGACGAGGACGTGCAGCGCGTCTTCCGGAGCCGGGAGGAGGTGCACGAGTACTACGAGCGGTGGGTCCGGCAGTCCGAGCCGGTGGCCGCCCCCGGTACTCCCACCAGCCACTCCGGCGCCGACGTCGGCATCCCCGCGTCGATCGTGGAGGCCGTGAGCGGCACGTCGTACTGGGACTACGTGCAGGAGAACGTCTTCGGGCGCTGCGGCATGACCGGCGCGGCGTTCTGCACCAGGCCGCAGTGGCTCACCGACGAGCACATCGCGCACCCGTACATGACGCTGGCCGACGGAAGCCAGGTGGACGCGATCCGCAACCTGGACAAGGGCAGCCCGTTCCCGGACGTACTCGGCAAGAACCCGGGCCGCAGCTTCATCGACGCCCCCGGGGACGGCGGCTTCGCCACCGCCCCGGACCTGGTCCGCTTCGCCCGCGCGCTGTGCGACGGCACCGTGCTGCACCGGCCCTGGGCCGAGCTGCTCACCGGGGCCAAGATCCCCCACAGCGGTTCGTCGTTCGGGGCCTACGGCATGCCGGTCCGCATCGTCAACGGCCAGTGGGTGCTCGGGCGCGGCGGCGGCAACCCCGGTGTCAGCGCCAACTGGAACATCTACCCCTACACCGGCTGGGTCGGCGTGGTCCTCGGCAACTGCGACGGCCTGCCACTCCAGGAGATCACCGCCCGGGAGACGCAGGCCGTCACCGGCGCTGCCCCCGGCGGCGGGACCGGCGGCTGAATCGGCCCGGCGGCCGAGAGCCGGGAAACGCCGAAGGCCCCGGCCGCTGAGCGGTCGGGGCCTTCGTGCTGCCCTGGCGGGCAGAGGCGGAGGATACGAGATTCGAACTCGTGAGGGGTTGCCCCCAACACGCTTTCCAAGCGTGCGCCCTAGGCCTCTAGGCGAATCCTCCGAGGGAGAGCTTAGTACATGTTTCGGGGTGGTCGCGACCACGTATGTCGCAGGTGAGGGGTCGGGGTGGCCTGCGGATGCGGGGGTGGGGGTGGTGGTGGAGGGGAGGGGCCCGGATCCGGTAGTGTTGGGGGCAGCCCCTCGTGTGGCGTCATCTTTCTGAATCCCCCCAGGGCCGGAAGGCAGCAAGGGTAGGAGAGCTCTGGCGGGTGCGCGGGGGGTCTTTGCGTTCCCGGGGGTGCGGGGGCCGGGGGACGACGCGTTTGTCGGTCCGTCCCGATATCGTCGGTGGTGTGTCCCTAGCCCTGTACCGCCGCTACCGCCCCGAGACCTTCGCGGAGGTCATCGGGCAGGAGCACGTGACCGCTCCGCTCCAGCAGGCCCTGCGCAACAACAGGGTCAACCACGCGTACCTGTTCAGCGGCCCGCGCGGCTGCGGCAAGACGACGAGTGCGCGCATCCTGGCCCGCTGCCTGAACTGCGAGCAGGGGCCGACGCCCACGCCGTGCGGCGAGTGCCAGTCCTGCCAGGACCTCGCCACGGGCGGGCCCGGGTCGATCGACGTGATCGAGATCGACGCCGCCTCGCACGGTGGTGTGGACGACGCGCGTGAGCTGCGTGAGCGGGCGTTCTTCGCGCCGGTGCACAGCCGGTACAAGATCTTCATCCTGGACGAGGCGCACATGGTGACCTCGGCCGGCTTCAACGCGCTGCTGAAGGTGGTGGAGGAGCCGCCGGAGCACCTCAAGTTCATCTTCGCGACCACCGAGCCGGAGAAGGTGATCGGGACGATCCGGTCCCGGACGCACCACTACCCGTTCCGGCTGGTGCCGCCCGGCACGCTGCGCGACTACCTGGCGGAGGTGTGCGGCCGGGAGGGGATCCAGGTCGAGGACTCGGTGTTCCCGCTGGTGGTGCGGGCGGGTGCCGGGTCGGTGCGTGACTCGATGTCGGTGATGGACCAGCTGCTGGCCGGCGCCGCCGAGGGCGGCGTCACGTACCAGATGGCCACCGCGCTGCTCGGGTACACGGACTCCGCGCTGCTGGACGAGGTGGTGGACGCGTTCGCCGCGCACGACGGGGCGACGGTGTTCCAGGTGGTCGACCGGGTGGTCGAGGGCGGCCACGACCCGCGGCGGTTCGTCACGGACCTGCTGGAGCGGCTGCGCGACCTGGTGATCCTCGCCACAGTGCCGGACGCGGGGGAGAAGGGGCTGATCGACGCCCCGGCGGACCGGGTCGCGGTGATGCAGGCGCAGGCGGACGCGTTCGGGGCGGCCGAGCTGAGCCGCGCGGCGGACATCGTCAACACCGGGCTGACCGAGATGCGCGGCAACGCGGCGCCCAGGCTGCAGCTGGAGCTGATCTGTGCCCGGGTGATGCTGCCGGGCGCGTACAGCGACGAGCTGTCGTTGCAGGCGCGGTTGGACAAGCTGGAGCGCAGGGCCGCGGCCGGGGGGATGGCCGGCGGAATGCCTGGGGGAATGGCCGGCGGAATGGCCGGGGCCGTGGCGGCGGTCGCTCCGGTGGTGATGCCGGAGGTGGTGCAGCAGCCGGTTCCGCCTGCGACGCCGCAGCCGGCCCCGCAGGCGGCTCCGGTGCAGCAGGCCCCCGCGCCGCCCGCGCAGCCGGCCGGGCCGGCGCCCGGGGCGTGGCCGATCAAGCGCAGCTTCCCGCCGGCCGGGGACGCGCCCGCAGCCGCACCTGCTCCGGCGGCCCCCGCGGCCGTGCAGCCGCCCGCACCGACCGTCCCTGTCCCCACCCCGACCCCCGCCCCTGCTGCCGTGCCCGGCGGGCAGCCGTCGGCGGCGGCGCAGCAGGGCGCGGCGCAGGTGCGCCAGCTGTGGCCGCAGATCCTGGAGGCGGTGAAGAACCGCCGCCGGTTCACCTGGATCCTGCTCAGCCAGAACGGCCAGGTGGCCGGTTTCGACGGCAGCGTGCTCCAGGTCTCGTTCATCAACGCGGGTGCCCGCGACAGCTTCGTCAGCAGCAACAGCGACGACGTGCTGCGGTCCGCGCTGGCGGACGCGCTGGGCGTGGACTGGCGGATCGAGTGCATCGTGGACCCGTCGGGCGGTGCCGGCGGCGCCGTCAGCACCGTCGGCACCGCGACCGCGACCACGGGCGGTGGGGGCGGTTGGGGTGCCCCACCGGCGCGTCCGGCGGCGTCCGCGCCCCCGGTG
>NZ_JBHVER010000097.1:0-29290 GCF_042802195.1 Kitasatospora sp. NPDC057500
GGGTGGCCGGCCGGCGGTCGGACGGGTGTCCGGGCCCTCGGTCGGGCCGTCAGGCGGCCCACTGCCAGCTGACCGGCGAGTAGTACGCCGGGCGGCGCTCCAGGCGCTGCCAGTTGGCGATCGGCTCGACCGGCGAGACGGTGGCCGCCGCCTGCTGGGCGGCCGCGGCGCGGGCCATCAGCACGGCGGTCAGGGCGGCGAGCTCCTCGTCGGTGAGCGAGCCGCGGACGATGCGGACGAGTGGTTCGGCGGAAGCGGTCATGGTCCGGTTCTCTCCCGGCGGATGGTGGTGAGTGGTCGTCGTCGGCGTGCCCGGCGGTGCTGTGCCCGGCCCGGGCGGCGCTGCCGCTACATCGGCGGGTTGCCGTGCTTGCGGCTCGGCAGGTCCGCGTGCTTGGTGCGCAGCATGGCCAGCGAGGACGCCAGGACCTGGCGGGTCTCGGCGGGGTCGATGACGTCGTCCACGAGGCCGCGCTCGGCCGCGTAGTACGGGTGCATCAGTTCGCTCTTGTATTCCTTGATCTTCTGGTTGCGCATCGCGTCCGGGTCGTCGGCGGCGTTGATGTCCCGGCGGAAGATGACGTTGGCGGCGCCCTCGGCGCCCATCACGGCGATCTCGTTGGTCGGCCAGGCGAACGAGAGGTCGGCGCCGATCGAGCGCGAGTCCATCACGATGTAGGCGCCGCCGTAGGCCTTGCGCAGGATCAGCTGGATCCGCGGCACGGTCGCGTTGCAGTAGGCGTAGAGGAGCTTCGCGCCGTGCCGGATGATGCCGTCGTGCTCCTGGTCGACGCCGGGCAGGAAGCCGGGGACGTCGAGCATGGTGACCAGCGGGATGTTGAAGGCGTCGCACATCTGGACGAAGCGCGCGGCCTTCTCGCTGGCGTTGATGTCCAGGACGCCGGCCAGCGACTGCGGCTGGTTGGCGATGATGCCGGTGACGTGGCCGTCGATCCGGGCGAGCACGCAGAGCACGTTGGTGGCCCAGCGCTCGTGGACCTCCAGGTACTCGCCGTGGTCGACGATCTCCTCGATGACCTTGCGCATGTCGTACGGCCGGTTGCCGTCGGCCGGCACCAGGTCCAGCAGCGACTCGTTGCGGCGGTCCACCGGGTCGTCGTTGACGGCGGCCGGCGGCATCTCGCGGTTGTTCTGCGGCAGCAGCGAGAGGAGGTAGCGGACCTCCTCGATGCAGGACTGCTCGTCGTCGTAGACGAAGTGCGAGACGCCGGAGACCCCGGCGTGCACGTCGGCGCCGCCGAGCCCGTTCTGGCTGATCTTCTCGCCGGTGACGGCCTGGACGACGTCCGGGCCGGTGATGAACATCTGCGAGGTCTCGCGGACCATGAAGACGAAGTCGGTGAGGGCCGGCGAGTAGGCCGCGCCGCCGGCGCACGGGCCGAGCATCACGGAGATCTGCGGGATGACGCCGGAGGCCCTGGTGTTGCGCTGGAAGATGCCGCCGTAGCCGGCCAGCGCGGTGACGCCCTCCTGGATGCGGGCGCCGGCGCCGTCGTTCAGCGAGACCAGCGGGGCGCCGGCCGCGATGGCCATGTCCATGATCTTGTGGATCTTCTGGGCGTGGGCCTCGCCCAGCGCGCCGCCGAAGATCCGGAAGTCGTGGGCGTAGGTGAAGACCGTCCGGCCGTGCACGGTGCCCCAGCCGACCACGACGCCGTCGGTGTGCGGCTTCTTCGCCTCCAGGCCGAAGCCCTGGGCGCGGTGCCGGCGCAGCGGCTCGACCTCGTGGAAGGAGCCCTCGTCGAGCAGCAGGTCGATCCGCTCGCGGGCGGTCAGCTTGCCCTTGGCGTGCTGGGCCTCGGTGGCCTTCTCGCTCGGACCGCGGCGGACCTGCTCGCGCAGTTCGTGCAGCTCCGCGACCCGGCCCCGCACGTCGGCGGGGGCTTCGGGGGCGTCGTCGTCGACCGGCGCCTGGTGCACAACCGTCATCTCGAACCACTCCAAAGGTGAGGGAACTGTCCGACAGCCAACGTCTGCGATGCCCCCGGCTGCGAATCACTTCTTCACTTATGACTGTACGAGGGGCCGCACGCTGGTTTCGGCGTCGATTCCGTACAAGGTCGCGTCCGTTTAGATGTGAGGGCTGTACAGAAACCGAAGCGTTTCGGCCCGCGCGGCGGGTAGCCGTTCGATTACCCCGAGCTTTCGGCCGGGTGGCCCCGAGGTGAGCTGAACATGAGGAAACGTGCAGGTCAGGGCTGTCTCGGCAGTTTCTGCCGGGGTCGCCCAAAGGGTCGCTCAAGGGGCGCCCGGTACGCCGGTGGAGGCTGTGCCCGCGGCCCGGTGGTGCCCTCCCAGTCGTAGGGATGCACCAAAAACACCGCAGCCCACCCGGTGGATGCCGGGTGGGCTGTCCGAGCGACCGGGGGTCAGGCCCGCTGCCCCTCGTCCGGGTCCTCCTTGCCGCGCAGCTCGTTCTCGCGGCGGCGCAAATCCGCCTCCCACTGCTTGAGCATGTCCTCGTGGTCGTTGTCGTCCTTCTTCAACGAGGCGAGGAACTCGGGGTCGTCGTCCGGGGCGAGCGGGCGGCCGTCGCGCCGGCGGTCGTACGCCGGGCCGCCCGCGCCGCGGCCGCCGGCCGGGGCGGTGCGCACCCCGCGCTGCTTGCCGGCCGCCAGCCAGGCGATCGAGCCGACGAGCGGGAAGAGCAGCACGATGATCACCCAGACCACCTTGGGGAGGTGCTTCACCTCCTCCTCGGGGGTGGTCAGGCAGTCGATGAAGGCCCACACCCACAGGGCGAGCGGGAGCACGAAGGTCAGGATCCTCAGCACGGCGGCGATCTCCCCCGGGCGGCGTCGGTGGCGGTCGGGCCCCTCGGCGCGGCGGCCGCTGGCGGTGCGCCGCTTCGAGGGGGCCCTTGACACAGGCCAGGCTATCGGGTGGCGGATACTGGCTGGCATGGCATACGACGATCTCCGCTCGTTCCTGCGGGCCCTCGACCGCGAAGGCGACCTCAAGCGCATCAAGGCGGAGGTGGACCCCTATCTGGAGATCGGCGAGATCGTCGACCGCGTGCAGAAGGCCAAGGGCCCGGCCCTGCTGTTCGAGAACGTCAAGGGCTCCACGATGCCGCTGGCGATGAACGTCTTCGGCACCGAGCGCCGGCTCGCCAAGGCGCTCGGTCTCAAGGGCCCGGAGGAGATCGGCGACAAGATCTCCGGCCTGCTGAAGCCGGAGCTGCCGCAGGGCTTCACCGGCTTCCGGGACGCCTTCGGCAAGCTCGCCTCGATGGCCCACGTGCCGCCGAAGCACGTGAAGTCCGGCGACGCCCCCGTGCACGAGGTGGTGCTCACCGGCGAGGACGTCAACCTGGACGAGCTGCCGGCGCTGTTCACCTGGCCGCTGGACGGCGGCTCCTTCTTCAACCTGGGCCTCACCCACACCAAGGACCCGGACACCGGCATCCGCAACCTCGGCCTGTACCGGCTGCAGCGCCACGACCGCCGCACCATCGGCATGCACTGGCAGATCCACAAGGACAGCCGCAACCACGCCGCGGTGGCCGCCAAGCGCGGCGAGCGGCTGCCGGTCGCGATCGCCTTCGGCTGCCCGCCGGCCGTCACCTACGCGGCCACCGCGCCGCTGCCGGGCGACATCGACGAGTACCTGTTCGCCGGCTTCGTCGCGGGCGAGCGGGTGAAGATGGTGGACTGCAAGACCGTGCCGCTCCAGGTCCCGGCCGACGCCGAGGTGGTCCTGGAGGGCTGGCTGGAGCCGGGCGAGCTGCTGCCCGAGGGGCCGTTCGGCGACCACACCGGCTTCTACACGCCGCAGGAGCCGTTCCCGGCGCTGACGATCGACTGCGTGACGATGCGCCGCCGTCCGATCCTGCAGTCCATCGTGGTCGGCCGTCCGCCGACGGAGGACGGCCCGCTCGGCAAGTTCACCGAGCGCTTCTTCCTGCCGCTGCTGAAGATCATCATCCCGGACATCGTCGACTACGACCTGCCCGAGGCCGGCGGCTTCCACAACTGCGTGATCGTCTCGATCGACAAGAAGTACCCGAAGCACGCGCAGAAGACCATGCACGCCATCTGGGGCGCGCACATGATGTCGCTGACCAAGCTGATCATCGTGGTGGACTCCGACTGCGACGTCCACGACTACCAGGAGGTCGCCTGGCGGGCCTTCGGCAACGTCGACTACAGCCGCGACCTCACCGTGGTCGAGGGACCGGTCGACCACCTCGACCACGCCTCCTACCAGCAGTTCTGGGGCGGCAAGGCGGGCATCGACGCGACCCGCAAGCTGCCCGAGGAGGGCTACACCCGCGACGGCGGCTGGCCCGAGATGGTCACCTCCGACCCGGCGACCGCCGCCCTGGTGGACCGGCGCTGGAAGGAGTACGGGCTGTGAGCACCGCCGCCGCGATCCCCGAGGTCCCGCCCGGCAAGGTCAAGTCCTTCCTGCGGCTGGTGATGATCGAGCACTCGGTCTTCGCCCTGCCGTTCGCCTACATCGCGGCGCTGACGGCGATGTTCCTGGCCGACCGGCGGGTGCACTGGGGCGAGCTGTTCATCGTCACGGTCTGCATGGTGGGCCTGCGGACCTTCGCGATGGCCGCCAACCGGATCATCGACCGGGAGATCGACGCCCGCAACCCGCGCACGGCCGGGCGTGAACTCGTCACCGGCGCGGTGTCGCTGAAGACCGCGTACGTGGGCTCGGCGGTCGCCCTGGTGGTCTTCCTCGGCGCCGCGGCGCTGCTCAACCCGCTCTGCCTGGCGCTCGCGCCGGTCGCCGTGGTGCCGATGGTCGTCTACCCGTACGGCAAGCGGTTCACCGACTTCCCGCAGGCGATCCTGGGCCTGGCCCAGGCGATGGGCCCGGTGGGCGCCTGGCTGGCCGTCACCGGGTCGTGGTCCTGGGACGCGGTCGTGCTCGGCGCGGCGGTCGGCATCTGGATCGGCGGCTTCGACCTGATCTACGCCTGCCAGGACGTCGCCTCCGACCGGGACGGCGGCGTGCGCTCGGTGCCGGCCAGGTTCGGCGTCCCGGCCGCGATCCGCGGCGCGCGGGGCTGCCACGTCGTCACCACGCTGCTGCTCGGCTGGTACGCGGTGCTCACCGACGCGGGCGTGGCGTTCTGGATCGGCCTGCTGGTGGTGGCCGGCGCCTTCGTCTACGAGCACACCATCGTCAAGCCGAACGACCTGTCGCGGCTGAACCGGGCGTTCTTCCAGACGAACGGCTTCGTCGGCATCTCGCTGTTCTTCTTCGCGCTGGTCGACCTGGTGGTGCGCGGTCTCGGCGTCTGAGACCGCGCCCCGCCGGGGTCCTACTTCCCGCCCTCGTCGAGCGTGTGCTTGACGAGGGCGTTCGCGTGCCCGTGGCCGAGCCCGTGCTCCTCCTTCAGCCAGGCGACCAGCTCCATGTGCCTGGTCAGCGGCGAGGAGCGGATCAGCTCCTTCCAGTGCGCGATCGGCTGCCCGTACTTCTTCTCGATGGAGGGGAAGTAGCTGGCGGGGCCCTTGACGGCGGGGGTCTCGCTCATGGGGTGGCTCTCCTCGGATTTCGGATGATCTTCTGATGGGGATCTTCACGCACGGAGCCTGATCGCGACAGCGCTCAGCCAGCCGAGGCCGAGCGCGGCGGCGAGGGTGAACGCCAGCACGGTGACGCCCGAGGCGGCGAAGCCGACGAGCACCACGGCCGTGACGACGCGCGAGGCGAGGGCCCAGCGGCGGTCCAGGTGCCGGGCGAGGACGAGGAACGCGGCGCACAGGGCGAGGAAGCCGACCGTCCCGCCGGCCAGGTGCACCGTGCCGTGCCCGCTCAGCTCGGTCACCCGCTCCTCGGGCGCCCCGACCGGGAAGCCGGCGCCGGGGTCGGCGGCGAAGAACCCGTCCAGGACGAAGCTCACGCCGAACACCCCGACCAGCCGCGGCGCCCACGTGCTGCCCGGCAGCGCCCGCCGCAGTCCGACGGCGCCCGCGAGCAGCAGCGCGCCGGTGAGGAGGAAGGCGGCCTGCTGGATCCAGCCGAGCTCGCCGAGGCTGAGCTGGCTGAGCGCGTTGCGGGTGAAGTCGAAGCCCTCCCGGCTCAGCCCGCCGACGATGCCGACGGCGAGGAACAGCGGGCCGCCGAGCGCCCCGGCGGCCAGCAGCGGGCGAGCGGTGGGGGCGGGAAGCGCGAGCGTGTTCGTCATGCCAGTAGGACCGGGGGCGGAGCGGAAACTCATCGGGCGATCGCATGTGACCTGCATCACCAGGTGGTGCGACAAGCTCACTATTGCCGTTCGTGTTCCACTGGTCGCCGTCGGTGACTAGGGTGGCCGCCGGAAGCTCGAACACCGGTTCCTCGAAGGGGAGTGGCGCATGGCCACGGACTTCAGCCCATCGCGCTCGGCCCGCGCGTTCTGGGGCCAGGAGCTCAGGCGGCTCCGGGAGGAGGCCGGCCTCTCCCAGGACGCGCTGGGGAAGCTCTTGTTCTGCTCGGCGGCCTACGTGGGACAGTTGGAGACCGCCGTCCGGAACCCGCAGGGGGACATGTCGCGCAGGCTTGACGAGATCCTGAAGACGGGCGGCCACTTCCTGCGGGTCTACGAGATGTACCGCAAGGCCTCGCGCTACGCGGAGTACTTCGAGCACGCGGCCGAACTGCAGTCGATGGCGCTGACCATCAGTGAGTTCTCTCCGCTGTTGGTGCCGGGGCTGCTGCAGACGCGGGACTACGCACGATCCCTCTTCGAGTCCGCGCAGCCGCTGCGGAAGGCGGCCGAGAACGAGGAGATGGTCGCGGCGCGGCTGGCTCGCTCCGAGTTGCTCGACCGGCAGAACGCCCCGATGTACTGGGCCGTCCTGGATGAGGCCGTAATTCGCCGGCCGGTGGGCGGCGCCTGGGTGATGGCCGGTCAGCTGCGGCATCTGGCCGGCCTGGTCCGGGCCCGCAAGGCGCTCCTCCAGATCGTCCCGTTCGCGACGGGGGCGCATGCGCTGATGGATGGCTCGCTCTGCCTGATGACCTTCGACGATGCGCCGCCCACTGCCTATGCGGAAGGGCCCGGTGTGGGAACGCTCGTGGATGAGCCATCCCTGGTCGGCACATACTCGCGGGCCTACGATCTGGTCAGGGCTGCCGCGTTGTCGCCGGAGGCGTCCCTGGCCCTGATCGAATCGGCGGCGGAGGGCTACGAAGATGCAGCGAACCGAGCAGTGGCGCAAGAGTAGTTACAGCGGCGGTATGGACAACAACAACTGCATCGAGGTGGACGATGCTCGCCCCGGTTCGGTGCGTGATTCGAAGGATCCGCACGGGCCCCGTCTCCACTTCGCCCCGGCGGCCTGGCAGGCCTTCGTTGCCGCCGCCGCCGACGGCGAGTTCGGCGCCCCCTGACGCGTCGACCTGACGCGATCGAGTTGTACACGCCCGGCCGGGCTTCTCCGGCCGGGCGTTCCGCGTTCCGGGGGCGCGGATCGGCCAGTCCGTGCGTTGCGGAGGCCCCTTCGGCGCCCGGCCGCTGGTCCGTTCCGGCCGGAACCGCCGCAGGTCGGCCGCGTGGGAGTGGTGCCGGCGGCGAGGTGGCTGAAAATCTCATGCAATATAACCTGTGACATTGTTCTGATCCTCGGTCGGTGACAGGATCCACGCCACATCTCCTTCCTTCAGCCCGACCCCACGTCGGGCTGCCCCCACTCGACGAAGGATTCGGCGTGCTCCTGCGCACCAGACTCTCCATGCTCGCGGCAGGCGTCGTCGCCTGTTGCGCCACGGCCACCGCCGTGCTGCCGACCCAGGCGGCCTTCGCGGCGCCCCCCGCCGCCACCGCCGCTCCGGCCCCGACCGAGGGCGGCCCGGTCGGCCTCACGGCTCCGACCGTGACGACGGGGTCCGAGGACCTCGCCGAGCCCGCCGCCCCGCTGCCCCCGGCGCTGATCGGCGCGACGCGCCCGGCCGACCCGGCCGAGGCGAGCGCCCCCGTCCTGTCCAAGTCCCTCGCCGTGCAGAGCTGCACCGCGGCCGACTTCGCGGCCCGCACCGGGGCCGACCTGGTCGCGTTCATCAAGAGCTCGACCCCGGACTGCATCAAGTCGCTGTACAGCGGCGGCAAGGCCGACCCGAGCATCTTCCAGCAGTCCCGGATGCTGTCCGTCGCGGCCGCCCTCAAGGACCTGGCGGCCGGCTACACCGGCGACAACTCGACCGGTATAGCGCAGCTGGTGAAGTACCTGCAGGTGGGCTACTACATCCAGTTCTACTACCCGGCCGCGGCCGGCCCGTACACCCCCGCGCTCACCGCCGCCGTCTCGTCCGCCCTGGACACCCTCTTCGCGGGCACCCGCTGGCGCGACGTCACCGAGGACAACGGCCGCATCCTCAAGGAGGTGGTGTGGCTCACCGACAGCGCCAACCTCCAGGTCCGCTACATGGGCGTCTACAAGCGGATCCTGGACGAGTACGACAACTCGTACAACGCGTTCCCGCAGATGATCAGCGCGGTCAACTCCGTGCTGTTCTACCCGCTCTGGGAGGGCTACCGGAACGCGGACTTCGTCCGGGCGCTCGCGGCCGATCCGAGTCTCGTCAACTCGCTGGCAGACTTCGCGATCAACCACCGGGACCTGCTCACCGGACCCCACGCCGTCCTCGACACCAACGCGGGCAACGACCTGGCCCGGTTCGCCGGAACCAGCCCCGCCGCCGAGGCCCTGGCCAAGCCACTGGTCAAGAAGGTGCTGGACTCCGCGCCGCTCCTCACCTCGCACGCGCCGCTGTACGTGTACACGGCCGTCCAGGCCAACTACTACAACGGCGGCCAGTGCTCGTACTACGGCACCTGCAACCTGCCCGCCAAGCTCACCTCGGTGGTCCTGCCGAACCAACTGGTCTGCGACAACCGCATCCTCCAGGCGCAGGCCCTGTCGGCCGCCGAACTGGCCACCGTCTGCGAGAGCCTGCGCAGCCAGGACGCGCTCTTCCACGGCACGGTCAAGGACAACGGGGCCATCCCGAACCAGTACGCCAAGAACGTCACCTTCGGGATCTTCGCCAACAAGACCGACTACACCACCTACTCGTGGGCGATCTACGGCAACGACACCGACAACGGCGGCCAGACCGTCATGGACGCGACCGACCCGAACAACCGGGCCGTGACCGTGATGTACCAGAAGACCTGGAACGTCAACGACCCCGCGCGGGTGTGGAACCTCAACCACGAGTACACCCACTACCTCGACAGCATCTACAACCTGAAGGGCAACTACACCACCCAGTCGTCCGTCCCGAACAAGTGGTGGGTCGAGGGCCTGGCCGAGTACATCTCGTACAGCCACCGCGGCGCCACCGACGTCGACGCGATGAACCAGGCGGCCAAGCACACCTACAAGCTCAGCACGCTCTTCCAGAACACCTACGCCAACTCGGACTCGACCCGCACCTACCCGTGGGGCTACCTGGCCGTCCGGTACATGCTGGAGAAGCACCCGGCCGACGTCCAGGCCATGCTGGAGCGCTTCCGGGCCGGTGACTACCCCGGCGGCTACGCGGTCTACAACAGCCTCGGCACCTCGTACGACGCCGACTTCGACGCCTGGCTCACCGCCTGCGCCGCCGGCGCCTGCTACGCGGCCGGCCCGACCTCGCTGTTCGACACCACGGTGAACGGCGCGACCGTCAGCGTGAGCGAGCGGTCCGTGCAGACCGGTTCGGGCCGGATCGCCTCCTGGCACTGGACCTTCGGCGACGGCACCTCCTCGGACGAGCGCAACCCCAGCCACACCTACGCGGCGGCCGGCTCGTACACCGTAGCCCTGACCACCACCGACGACACCGGCCGGAGCGCCACCTCCCCGGCCACGGTCACCGTGACCGCAGCCCCGGTCGTCCTGCCGGCCTGCACCGAGCCGCGCACCGACGCGATGGGCAAGAACTGCTCGCGCAGCGGCCGCGCCGCGACCGCCGGCAACACCGACTACCTGTACGTCTACCTGCCGGCCGGGACCACCACGCTGAAGGTCAGCACCTCCGGCGGCACCGGCACCGCTCACCTGTACTACAACGCGGACACCTGGGCCTCGCCGAAGGCCTTCACCGCCTCCTCCACCGTCACCGGCACCACCCAGTCCGTCACCGTCACCAACCCCACGGCCGGCTACCGCTACCTCAGCCTGCACGCCGTGACCGACTTCAGCGGCGTCACGATCAGCACCGAGTTCTGATCCCTGAAGCGTGCGACCGAGGCCCGGCCGGGATCTCCCGGCCGGGCAACTCGCGTGCACGGGCAGGGGGCCGCACGCCAGACTGGCCGGATGGTGATGAACGCGGCGGCGGCGCTCGCACACGGGGGCGAGCTGCTCGACTCGGCGGAGGCGGCCGAGCGGGCGGCGGGCTGCGATCTGCTGGGCGAGGCGGCCGACCGCGACGAGGCGGTCCGGGAGGACGCGGCGACCGCACTGCTCGCCCTCGCCGGGCGGGAGCGGGACGGGCACGTCCTGGCCCGCCTGGCCGGGGCCCTCGGCCGGACCGGGGACGGGCGGGCGGTGCCCGTACTGGTCGCCCTGGCCGGCCACCCCGAAACGGAGGTGCGCCGGCAGGTGGCCGAGGCCCTCTCCCTCGACGAGGCGGCCACCGGCCCGTCGGGCGCCCCCGGCGTCCGCGCGCTCATCGGGCTGACCCGGGACCCGGACCCGGAGGTCCGCGACTGGGCGACGTTCACCCTCGGCTTCCAGCGCGACGCCGACGGACCGCAGGTGCGGGCGGCCCTCTGGGAACGGACCGCCGACGACCACCGCGACGCCCGCGAGGAGGGCGTCCGGGGCCTGGCCCGGCGGCGTGATCCGCGGGCCGTGCCGCTGCTGGTCGAACTGCTGGCGGACCCGGACGGCGCGGCCGTCCTCACCTTCGGGGCGGCGGAGGTCCTCGGCGCCCCCGAACTGCTGCCGCTGCTGGAGGAGTACGACCCGGACGACCGCGGGGTGGCCGCGGCCCTCGCCGCCTGCGACCCGGTCCGGCGGGCCCGGCTGGAGGGCGACGCGTGGACGCTGGTGTGCGCGGTGGAGCGGCTGCGGCCGGACCTCGCCCCGGCGCTGTGGGCGGAACGCTGCGAACCCGGCCTGACCCTGGGCTTCGGCGACGACCCGGACGCCCCCTGCTACGACGTGGCGGCGCTGCTGGCCCGGGCCGACGGCGACCCGGAGCGCGCGGCGGAACTGGTCGGATCCGATCATCCGGTGATCATTCGCGCCTAGCATCGGCTCATGACCGACGAGAACGGCGACTGGAAGTCCGACCGCATCGCCAGCGCCCTGCGCGGCGAGAACCCCACCGTCATCCGCCGCCTGGACGCCGGGTTCGCGGTGATGGGGGACGTGCAGTTCCTGCCCGGCTACGCGATCCTGCTCACCGACGAGCCCGGGGTGCAGCGCCTCTCCGACCTGCCCCGCCCCCGCCGGCTCGCCTACCTGGAGGACCTCGACCGCCTCGGCGAGGCCGTCGAACGGGCCTGCCGGGCGGCCGATCCGGCCTTCCGCCGGGTCAACCTGGAGATCCTCGGCAACACCGACCCGATGCTGCACGCCCATGTCTGGCCGCGCTACGACTGGGAGCCCGCCGACCTCGTCCGCCTCCCCGTCTGGCTCTACCCCCGCACCCGCTGGACCGACCCCGTCCACGCCCTCACCCCGGCGCAGGACCCGGTCCGGGCCGCCATCGGCGCCGAACTGGATGCGCTGCGGTAAAGGCCGGTGGTGCAGACCACTCGTTCTCGTGAATCCGCTGACCGGGGGCGGTACGGGGGCCCAACTCCCGTTTACGCTGCGGGACATGGACATCGTCATCCCGCTCTTCGACGACTTCGAGCCGCTCGACGCGATCGGCCCGTACCAGGTGCTCGGCCATCTTCCCGGGGCCGCCGTCCGGTTCGTGGCGGTGGGGGAGCGGGGGCCGGTGGCCGACAGCATCGGGGGGATGCGGCTGGACGTGCCCGCCCGGTACACGGAGGTCGAGGCGTGCGACGTGCTGCTCGTCCCGGGCGGGCGCGGCACCCGGCCGCTGACGGGTGACGCCGCCTTCCTCGACTGGCTGCGCCGGACGCACGCGACCACCCGGTTCACCGCCTCCGTCTGCACCGGCGCGCTGCTGCTCGGGGCCGCCGGGCTGCTCGACGGCCTCGCCGCCACCACCCACTGGGCGGCGGCCCGCGAACTGGCCGCCCACGGCGCCGAGTACACCCCCGAGCGGGTGGTGCACCGGGGCCGGATCGTCACGGCGGCGGGCGTCTCCGCCGGGATCGACATGGCGCTCCGGCTCGCCGCCCTGCTCACCGACGAGACCACCGCCCGCGCGATCCAGCTGCACGCCGAGTACGACCCCAGTCCGCCGTTCGACAGCGGCAGTTGGGAGAAGGCCTCGCCCGCCGTACGGGAGCGGATCAGGACGCTCCGGTAGGCCCCGGGGGTCCGCTAGGCGCCCAGGAAGGACTCCAGTGCCGCGGCCAGGGCGACCGGTGTCTCGTGCATCGGGTAGTGGCCGGTGGCGGGCAGCTGCTCGACCTCGGCGTTGGGGTAGTGCACCAGGAAGGTGGCGCGCATCGCCTCGGCGGTCAGCAGGAGGTCGTGCTCGCCCACGAACAGCCGGACCGGCACCGGGTTGCCGGCGATCCGGTCCACCAGGTCGGCGGTGGTCCAGTCGCGCACGTAGCCGCCGAAGGCCTCGCGGGTGGACAGCTCCAGCGAGCGGTCCACCATCAGGTCGAGCCAGACCCGGCCGGCCCGCCGCCCGGTCACCTGGTCCAGGATCTCGTAGCGCTTCGCCCGGTCCTCGGCGGCGCCGTAGAACAGCTCCTCCCCGGCCGCGTCCATCGGGTACGGCCCGGCCGGGACGGGCGCCAGTCCGGCCAGCCTCCGCACCCGCCGCGGCGCCCGGGCGAGCACCTGCTGGACGGCCTTGCCGCCCATCGAGTGCCCGACCAGCGAGAACTCCTGCCAGCCGAGCTGGTCGGCCAGCGCGAGCGCGTCGTCCGCGATCTCCGCCAGCGTGTAGGCGCCGGGGACGTCCTTGCGCTCGCCGTAGCCCCGGTAGTCGAGGAAGGCGTAGGAGAAGGCGGAGCCGTCCAGGTAGTCCGGGAACGGGCCCCAGCCGGCACTGGTGCCGAACCAGTCGTGCAGCACCAGGACCTTGTGGGCGCCGGTGCCGACCAATCGGTGAGGGATCGTCATGCCGGGCTTACTGCCCGGTGGCGGTGACCGTCGAAACCCCCGGCCGGAGCGCGCGCCGGTAGGCCAGGCCCGGCCGCCCGCCGAGGTCCACCGCGCCGGTCCCGGTGAACCCGGCACGGGCGAGCACGGCCCGGGAGGCGGCGTTGTCGAGCGTGGTCACGGCGGTCAGTGCGGTCAGCCCGTAGGAGCCCGAGGCCAGTTCGCACACCATCCGGACCGCCGCCCGCGCCACGCCACGTCCGGCGGCCGACTCTCCCACCCGGTAGCCGAGTTCGGCGCTGCCGTCCACCGCGTCCACCAGGTTGACCCGTCCGACGATCCTTCCTCCGCCGTCCAGCACCACGTGGAAGTGGCAGGCCCCGTCCGCCTGTTCGGTGAGCAGCGCCCGGTGCCGCCCGGCGAACCCGGCCGCCGTGAAGTACGCGTCCCCCCGGTCCGGTACCGACCGCGCGAACCACTCCCGGTTCTCCCGCTCGAACGCCAGCACCGCCGCCGCGTGCCCGTCCGCCAGCCGCTCCAGCCGGACGCCGTCTGCTGTGGTCATCCGTCCATGGTCCGGTCCTGCGGCGGACGCCGTCCAGTGGAGAATGCCCGCATGACAGCGGCGGGCGAGAGCGCACTGATCCTCCCGGTGCCGGAGGCGGAGGCCGTCGTCGGGCCCTGGCGCGAGCGGTATGACCCGTCGGCGCGGCTCGGCGTTCCCGCGCACGTCACGGTGCTGTACCCGTTCCGGCCGGCCGACCGGCTGGACGCCGAGGTGCTCGGTGACCTCGCTGAACTCATCGCCGCCCAGCCCGCGTTCGACCTCGCCTTCACCCGCGGCGGGGACTTCCCCGGCGTCCACTGGCTCGCCCCGTCGGCCGAGGGCGCCGTGCGGCTGAACGCGCTCACGGCCGCCGTCGCCGCCCGATGGCCGGAGCACCCGCCCTACGGCGGCCGGTTCGAGGAGGTCGTCCCGCACCTGACGGTGGCCTACCACGACGACCCCGGGCCGATCGCCGCCGACCTCGCGCCGCACCTGCCGCTCGCCGCCCGGGCCGGGGTCGTCCGGCTGCTGGTGTTCGACGGTGCGTGCTGGGTCCGGCGCGCCGACTTCCCGTTGGGCTGAAAACCCTTCGACAGCGGGGCGCCGGCGCGATGGACTGTGGGGCGTGACCTCGGAGGCCCTGGTGATCGACACCGCGCTGGTCCGGCGGCTGCTCGCGGAGCAGTTCCCGCGATGGTCCCGCCTGCCGTTGCGGCGGGTCGAGCCCGGGGGCTCGGACCATGTGATCCACCGGCTCGGCGGCGAACTCGCCGTCCGGCTGCCACGGGGGGAGTGGGCGGCCGGGCAGGCGGAGAAGGAGGCCCGCTGGCTGCCGCGGCTCGCGCCGCACCTGCCGCTGGCGGTGCCGGCGCCGCTGGCCGTCGGCGCGCCCGCGCACGGGTATCCGTGGCACTGGTCGGTCGTCCGCTGGCTGGACGGCGAGACCCCGGCCGGGCCCGCCGCCCTCGGCGACCCGTCCGCCGACGCGGCCGCGCTCGCCGGCTTCCTGGCCGCGCTCCAGGCGCTCCCCACGGCCCCGGGCCTCGCGCCGGGGGCGCACAACGACCACCTGGGCGCCCCCCTCGCCGGCCGCGACGCCGGGACGCGTACCCGGATCGCGGCGGTCGCGGACGCGTTCGACGCCCGCGCGCTCACCGCGCTCTGGGACGCCGCCGTGCGCGCCCCCGGGCACTGCGGCCCGCCGGTCTGGTTCCACGGGGACCTGCACACCGGGAACGTGCTCGCCCTCGACGGCCGGCTCACCGCCGTCATCGACTTCGGCGGCCTCGGTGTCGGGGACCCGGCCTGCGACCTGGTCATCGCCTGGACCCTCCTGGACGCCCCCGCCCGCGCCGTCCTGCGCACCGCCCTCGGCGTCGACGACGCCACCTGGCTGCGCGGCCGCGGCTGGGCCCTCACCACGGGCCTCAACGCGTACACCCACTACGCGGCCACCGACCCGCGGATCGCCCGGGCCACCCGCCACCAGATCGAGGCGGCGCTCTCCGAGCCGCTCTGACCCCCGAAGGAGCCCCGTGATCGGCGAACTGCAGTGCATCGTCCTGGACTGCCCGGACCCGGCCGTGCTGGCCCGGTTCTACGCCGGGCTGCTCGGCGGCGAGGTGGACCGCCCGGACCCGCGCTGGTCGCTGCACCCCGACTGGTCCACCCTGCACACCCCCGCCGGCCAGGTGCTCTGCTTCCAGCGGGTCGCCGACCACCGCCCGCCCCGCTGGGGCGACCCGGCGAGCCCCCAGCAGGCCCACCTCGACATCGACGTCCCCGACCTCGCCACCGCCGAACCCGCCGTCCTCGCCCTCGGCGCCACCCTCCTCCACGACGCCGGCCGCTGGCGCATCTACGCCGACCCCGCGGGCCACCCCCTGTGCCTCCTCCCGGCCCGCCACCGAGCCGCCGCGCCCGCCGTCCCGTCAACCCGGGGCGCTCGCCCTGCGGAGTGAACTCGACGTGCCTCCCGACCGGCCGTGCGTGCGGTGGACGGCGAGGTCCTCGCGGGCCGGCCCGGCCGGACCGCCGACTGTGAACTGACGCAGGCTCCGGAACGGATCAGGCCAGCGTCAGGGTGTCCCCGACCGCGAGCCGGCCGGGGTTCGCGACCTCCGCGAGGGCGTCCAGGCGGGAGTCGTGGAACTGCGCGAGGGCCTTGAGGATCTCCGGCGCGTGCGGCAGCCCGGGCTGGGCGGCGGTGGTCATCGCGCAGCGCTCACTGGAGCGGACGAAGGCGAGCCGGGCGCCGCAGCGCGCGGAGCCGTGTGCCCGGCGCCCGAACCAGGCGTCCTCGGTGAACGGCGGGGTGCCCGGCGGGGTGCGCAGCAGGATGTTCGGGCGGAACCGGCGGACGTCCACCACGGCGGACGGCGCGGCGTCGGCGACCCAGTCCAGGGTGGCGGTGGTGAGCACGCTGACCGGGAGCTGGTCGAAGTGCGAGACGGCGTCCTCGCGGGCCAGTTCGACGTCGTCGCGCTGGAGGTAGGCGCGCAGGAAGGCGGTCGGGTCGATGACCGGGCGGCCGAGCGGGTCGAACAGCTCGGGGCCGTCGAGCCGGTGGCCGAGCCGGGCGGAGAGCCGGAGCAGGCCGTCCATCCGCCGGAACCGGCGGGTGTTCTTGCCGGAGCCGAGCTTGCCGTTGCCGTCGCGCACGGCGTAGAGGCGGTCGCCCGCGAGCCCGCGGTCGTCCACCTCGACGGAGTCGAGCCGCTCGCCGCCGGTGGACTTCACGGGGTAGCGCCAGAGCTGCTCGATGACTCCGATGATCTCTGCCATGGCCGGAAAGCGTAGCGCCGCCCGCCAATGATGGTCTAGACCAAGTCCCCCGGCCCGGCCAGGTGTTCGAGCCGGGCCGGGGTCCGGCGGCTCACCCCAGCCGGGCGACCGCCCGTACCGGGGCCCCGTCGGCCGCCACCAGCCGCAGCGGGAAGAGCGTCACCTCGACCGGCCGGCCCGCCTCCTGGGCGGTCAGCAGCGGCCGCAGATCGGTCAGGTTCTCCGCGATCACCCCGCCGCCCGGCGCCCCGAGCAGCACCCGGTGCGCGGCCAGCGTCGGCTCCTCGGCGGCCGGCTGGTCGTGCTCGTCGGTGAGGTCGGCGAGCAGCGCGGCCACCGCAGGGTCGCCCGGACCCGGGTCGGGCGTCGGGTCCACGCTGAGCGCGTCCACCCCGACCGTGCGCACCCCGGCGGCGACGATCGCCTCGGCGGCCCGCGCGGTCAGACTCGGGTGGGCGAGGTAGGCGTCGGTGCCCCAGTGCCGGGCCCAGCCGGTGGCGAGCAGCAGCACGGTGCCCTCGCCGGCCCGCTCCAGGGCGGGTGCGAGGTGCTCGGCGGTGATCGCGGCACGCGGCTCCAGGCCGCGCAGGTCGGCGACCACCGCGGGGCCGGTGAACCGCTCCAGCGGCAGGCCGTCCAGCGTCGGCCAGGTGACGTCGACGTGGTACGGCGCGTCCACATGGGTGCCGGACTGCGAGCCGAGGTGCAGGGCGAGCACGTTCACCCCGGCAGTGGCGGTGGTGAGGGCGGGCTCCAGGAGGACGGCCGGATCGCCGGGGTAGACCGGCATCGCGGTGGTCACCTGGTGGGTGAGGTCGACGAGGGTGGCCATGGCGCCCATCCTCCCAGGGCGGGCCGGGGCGGGAGGAGGGGCGGAGTGGAGATAGAAAGTAGGCACTATGGAAAAGCCTCAGCAGCCAGTCCGCCGCCCCTGGGTCGTGGGGGTGTCCGGCGCGTCCGGCACCCCGTACGCCGCCGCGGTGATCCGCGCCCTCCTCGCCGCGGGCGAGCCGGTCGACCTGGTGGTCAGCCGCGCGGCCCGGCTGACGATCCTCGACGAGACCGGCATCGCGTTCCGGGACGCGCACTGGCGCGACGACCTGGCCGCCTGGCTGGGGACGGCGGAGGGGCTGGACGGCGTCAGGTACTGGTCGGCCGGGGACTTCGCGGCGGGGCCGTCCAGCGGCTCGTACCCCGCCAAGGGGATGCTGGTGGTGCCCGCGACCACCGGCGCGGTGGCCGGGATCGCGCTCGGCCTCAGCAAGGACCTGCTCCAGCGGGCGGCCAGTGTCACCCTCAAGGAGCGGCGTCCGCTGGTCGTCTGCGTCCGCGAGACGCCACTCAACGGGGTGACGTTGAAGCACTTGGTGGAGCTGGACGCGCAGGGAGCGGTCGTGCTCCCCGCCTCGCCCGGTTTCTACGCCGGCGGCTCCACTGTCGGCGAGCTGGTCGGATTCGTCGCCGGACGGGTCCTGGACGCCGTCGGCGTGCCGCACACGCTGTACCGCCGTTGGGAGGGCGAGTTGGGCGCGGCGGCCCGCGCGAGCGAACGGTCGGCCTGAGGGGGAGTGAGGGACCGCAGGACGGGAGAGTATGTTCTCTGCGATATCCGGGTTGGTCCGAGCACGGCACCTTTGAATCCGGATAATGATCTGTGGGTCTGGTGAGGTTCGGAAGGACGCGGACGGTATATGGACACGGTGGACAGACAGCTCATCCAGGCGCTCCGCGAGAACGGCCGCGCCTCCTACGCCGAGCTGGGCCGGCTGGTCGGCCTCTCCGGCCCCAGCGTCACGGACCGCATCAACCGCCTGGAGCAGGCCGGCGTCATCACCGGCTACCGGGCGACGGTCAACCCGGCCTCGCTCGGCTTCGGGGTCACGGCCCTGATCGGCCTCCAGCTGACCGACGCGGCGGACCACGAGGACGTCGCGTTCCGGTTGAAGGACCTCGGCGAGGTCGAGGACTGCTGGTTCATCGCCGGTGACGACTCGTACATGCTCAAGGTCCGGGTGCCGGACGTCGAGGGCCTGGAGTCCGTGGTGAAGCGGATCTCGGGCACCAAGGGCGTGGCCCGCACCCGGACGACCGTCGTACTCTCCACGAAGTGGGAGAACCGGGTCAGCGAACTGCCGCTGGCCGAGGCCGAGTAGCGCACGGGGAAGTGGCGGACATGGCACTGGTCGGTCTGGAGGAACTGCGCGCGGCCCGGGAGCGGATCGCGGGCGTCGCGGTGCGCACCCCGCTGGTCCCCGCCCCCTGGGCGGCGGACGGCGAGCGCCGGCTCTGGCTGAAGCCGGAGAACCTCCAGCCGACCGGGGCTTTCAAGGCCCGCGGCGCGTACAACCGGCTCGCCGCGCTGGGCGACGACGAGCGCGCCCGCGGCGTGGTCGCCCAGTCCAGCGGCAACCACGCGCAGGCGGTGGCGTACGCCGCGCAGCTGCTCGGGATCAAGGCCGTGGTCGTGATGCCGGACACCTCGCCGGCGGTCAAGGTCGAGGCCACCCGGTCCTTCGGCGCCGAGGTGCTGCTGGTGTCGCCGGAGGAGCGGGACACCGTGCCCGCCGAGCTGGCCGAGCGGCACGGCTACGTCTGGGTGCCGCCGTACGACGACCCGTTCATCATCGCGGGCCAGGGCACGGTCGGCCTGGAGATCGCCGAGGACGCCCCGGCGGAGCTGGACACCGTACTCGTCCCGGTCAGCGGCGGCGGGCTGATCGGCGGCACGGCGGCCGCGCTCAAGCTGACCCGCCCGGGTGTCCGGGTGGTCGGCGTCGAGCCCGAGCTGGCCGCCGACGCGCAGGCCAGCCTGCGGTCCGGCGAGCGGGTCAGCTGGCCGGTCGCCGACACCTACCGGACGATCGCCGACGGCCTGCGCACCCCCTCGGTGGGCGTGCTGCCCTACGAGCACCTCACCGCCTACGTGGACGACGTCCTCACCGTCACCGAGGACGAGATCCGCGCCACGGTGGCCCTGCTGGCCCGGCGCGGGCGGATCGTCGCCGAGCCGTCCGGCGCGGTCGCCCCGGCGGCCTACTTCCACCGGGCCGCCGAGCTCGGCGGACGGGCCGTGGCGGCCGTGGTGAGCGGCGGCAACATCGAACCGTCGCTGCTGGCGGAGCTGCTCGCCGGCTGACCCGCGCGGGGGCGGCTGCCCGCGAACCGCCCCGGGCGGGGGCGTACGCTCGTTCCGGCAAGGATTCGAAGTCGGAGGAGGCGGGGCACCGCATGGACGCAGGGCTCAAGCGCGAGCTGGAGGCGAAGGTCTACGCGGGGGAGCGGCTGACCCGGGAGGACGGGATCGCGCTCTACGAGAGCGACGACCTGGCCTGGCTGGGCGGCCTCGCCCACCACGTGCGGACGCGGAAGAACGGCGACGTCGTCCACTTCAACGTCAACCGCCACCTCAACATGACCAACGTGTGCAGCGCGTCCTGCGCGTACTGCTCGTTCCAGCGCAAGCCGGGCGAGAAGGACGCCTACACGATGCGCATCGAGGAGGCCGTCCGGCTCGCCAAGGCGATGGAGGTCGACTCCCTCACCGAGCTGCACATCGTCAACGGCCTGCACCCCACCCTGCCGTGGCGCTACTACCCGCGCTCGCTGCGGGAGCTGAAGGCCGCGCTGCCGAACGTCTCGCTCAAGGCCTTCACCGCCACCGAGATCCACTGGTTCGAGCGGATCAGCGGCCTGCCCGCCGACGAGATCCTCGACGAGCTGATCGACGCCGGCCTGGAGTCGCTGACCGGCGGCGGCGCGGAGATCTTCGACTGGGAGGTCCGCCAGCACATCGTCGACCACGACACCCACTGGGAGGACTGGTCGAGGATCCACCGGCTCGCCCACAGCAAGGGCCTCAAGACGCCGGCCACCATGCTGTACGGCCACATCGAGGAGCCCCGCCACCGGGTGGACCACGTGCTGCGGCTGCGCGAGCTGCAGGACGAGACCGGGGGCTTCCAGGTCTTCATCCCGCTGCGCTACCAGCACGACTTCCACGACTCCAAGGACGGCGTGGTGCGCAACAAGCTGATGGCGCGCACCGAGATGGCCACCGGCGCCGAGGCGCTGAAGACCTTCGCGGTCTCCCGGCTGCTGTTCGACAACGTGCCGCACGTCAAGGTCTTCTGGGTGATGCACGGCGTCACCACCGCCCAGCTGGCGCTCAGCCACGGTGCGGACGACATGGACGGCTCGGTCGTCGAGTACAAGATCACCCACGACGCGGACAACTTCGGCACCCCGAACAAGCTGGGCCGCGAGGACCTGCTCGGCCTGATCCGGGACGCCGGCTTCCGCCCGGTCGAGCGCAACACCCGCTACGAGGTCATCCGCGAGTACGACGGCCCTGACCTGGCCCGTCGGGAGACCCCGCAGGCGATGCGCCTCTGACCGGAGCCTGCGCGTCCAGCCGCCGCCCGGCCCCCGAGGCCCGGGCGGCGGCTTCTTCACGGGGCCCGCACAGGACCCCGGCTTTCGCAACCCGGCCTCCGTTTGGCAGGATCGGCCACATGTCCGGTTCCCATCGCACCTCCCCGTACCCGTCGTACGAGCCGGTGTACGAGGCGCCGCAGCACTCCCACGGCGCACCGCAGCAGCCGCACGGCGGCCACCAGGAGCACGACGGTCCGCTGTACGAGGCAGCGGACGCCGGGTACGGCCACCGGACCCAGGACGAGTTCGACGCGTACGACCTGCCGTTCCGGGAGCACCCCGAGCAGCCCGCGTCCCGGCCGGAGCCGGAGCCGGAGCCGGAGCCGTCGCCGGCCCCGCTGCCGCGGCAGCGGGGCACCGCCGCCGCCCCGGCCGGTGGCCGCGCGGCCGCCCGCGGGCACCGGCGCAAGCCCAAGAAGAAGCGCACCGGCCGGGTCGCCGTCGCCGGTACCGCCCTGCTGCTCGCGGCCGCCGCAGGCTGGTACACGGTAGGCCCGGACACCGCCAGGCCCGGGGTGACCGCCGCCGACGGCCCCGGCCCCGAGGGCGTCGAGGGCGGCCGTCCCGCCGCGCAGCCCGCCGCCGACCAGGCCTCGCCGACCGCCGCCCCGGCCGCCCAGGCCGCCGACGCCCGGCAGGCCGAGACCCCGGCCGCCGCCCGCAGCGAAGCGCGCGCCGACGGCTCGGTCGAGGCGATCCCCGGCCTCGGCGCCTCGTTCGCCGGCCGGATACCCGCCGACACCAACCAGGTGGTGCTGGCCACCGGCGAGGGCAAGGACACCAACAAGGCCGCCGTCACGCTCTGGACCCGCACCGCCGAGGGCCGCTGGCTGGCCGGCGAGACCTGGCAGGGCCACAACGCGTACAAGGGCTGGACCACCGACCACAACGAGGGCGACCTGCGCAGCCCGATCGGCGTCTTCTCGCTCACCGACGCCGGCGGCCGCAAGGCCGACCCGGGCAGCAAGCTGCCGTACGACAAGGACGCCAACTTCGTGGTCTCCGGGACGGGCTTCGCCGGCGAGCAGCTGGCCGGCTCCTTCGACTACGTCGTCGCGATCAACTACAACCGGGTCCCCGGCAAGTCCCCGCTCGACCCGCGCCGCCCGAACGGCTCGACCAAGGGCGGCGGCATCTGGATCCACGTCGACCACGGCGGTCCGACGCACGGCTGCGTCTCCGTCCCGGAGGACAAGATGGCGGAGCTGATCCGCACCCTCGACCCGGCCGCCCGTCCGGTGATCGTGATGGGCGACGCGGCCTCGCTGGCGTCCTGAGCGGGCCGCCGGACCGAATCCTCCGTCCGTACCGCGCTCCGGGGCCGGGGCGTCGACCCGTCTGCCGCAACGGCCCTTGTCGGCCTCCTACAGCATCCCGGCGCGGATCCTGTAGCCGGTCGCGACCCGCTGACCAGTGGGTAACGCGGTTGAGTGGGCAGCATGAGCGGTTCGCGCATCGTGGCACTCGGCCACTACCAGCCCCCCAAGGTCCTCACCAACGACGACCTGGCGAAGCTGGTCGACACCGACGACGAGTGGATCCGCAGCCGGGTGGGCATCCGGACGCGGCACATCGCGGAGAGCGAGACCGTCGTCGACCTCGCCACCGAGGCGGCGCAGAAGGCGCTGGCCAACAGCGGCCGGACGGCGTCCGAGGTCGACCTGGTCGTGGTCGCCACCTGCACCGCGGTGGAACGCAGCCCCAACACGGCCGCCGCCGTCGCCGCCCGGCTCGGGGTGCGGTCGCCGGCCGCCTACGACATCAACACGGTCTGCTCGGGCTTCTCGTACGCACTGGCCACCGCCGACCACGCGATCCGGGCCGGAGCGGCCCGCACGGCGCTGGTGATCGGCGCGGAGCGGATGTCGGACACCCTGGACTGGACCGACCGCTCCACCTGTGTGATCTTCGGCGACGGTGCCGGCGCGGCGCTGGTCGAGGCCCAGGAGGACGGCCAGGAGCCGGGGATCGGCCCGGTGGTCTGGGGCTCCGAGCCGGAGCGGGGCGACGCCGTGGTGATCACCGGCTGGGACCCGGTGATCAGCCAGCAGGGCCAGTCGGTGTTCCGCTGGGCGACCACCCAGATCGCCCCGCTGGCCCGGCAGGCCTGCGAGCGGGCCGGGATCGACCCGTCCGAGCTGAAGGGCTTCGTGCCGCACCAGGCCAATCTGCGGATCATCGACGCGATCGCGAACCGGCTCGGGGTCACCGACGCGGTGGTGGCCCGGGACGTCGTGGACTCCGGCAACACCTCGGCGGCCTCCGTCCCGCTGGCCTTCTCCAAGCTGGTCGAGCGCGGCGAGCTGTCCCCCGGCGACCCGGTCCTGCTGTTCGGCTTCGGCGGCGGCCTCGCCTACGCGGGCCAGGTCGTCCGCTGCCCGTGATCCACCTGTCCTGACACCTCCCGACATGCCTGTGGGCGGTCACCCTTGCCGGGTGACCGCCCACAGGCGTGTCATGGCGCGCGGCGGACCGCCGGCGGACCTCCCCCGAGGACACGGCCGCCGTCCGTCGTACCCCGGACAGGAGGCCGGGGCGCGCGCGAAGCGGAAGGTGGGTCGGAGCGGATCGGTCTACTTGGGCGCCTTCTTGCCGGTGACGCCCAGGTACACCAGGGGAGCGAGGTTGGGCTTGAGGTCCTTGACCTTGACGCCCCAGGAGGTGAAGGCCTTCTGGTGCTCGGCCGCCGAGGCGAGCAGCGAGACCAGCGACCCGGCGACCGCGGCCGGATCGAGCGACTTGTCGGCCTGGCCCTTCGCCTGGAGTTCCTTGACGGCCTCCGTGAGCGGCTTGGCGACCGCGTTGAGGACGGTCATGCGGATCTTGAAGAACCGCTTGTCCCCTTCGGCGGCACCGAGCGTGACCACGCGGAGAATGGCGTCGTTCTTGCGCCAGAAGGCGAGGAATCCGTCGACCAGTTCTTCCGAAGTGGCCGTGCCGGACTTCCCTGCCCAGGACTTTCCGGCCACCAGCTCTTTGAGCGTGTCGGCGTCCTTGGCCATTTCCTCGGCGATTTCGAGGACGGCGCCCTCGACATCCGGGAAGTACTGGTAGAAGGTCGCGGGGGAGGTACCCGCCATACGGGCGACGTCGATGACCTTGACGTCCCGATAGGGCGACGTGCTGAGCATCTCGCGGAGGCAGTCGAGCAGCTTCTGCCGCGTCTCCTGTCCGCGTCGCCCGGCGACGCGACCGTCGACGGTGCGAACTTGTCCTGTCATGCCGTCAGCTTACCGTGGCCCGATCTTGGCGCGATTCGGTGATGTGACAATTACTCCGCACGGGGGTTGGTATAGCCGTTCAGGGCGCTTCGGATGGATATTTTCAGCCCCCCGCACCCCTCGTTGACGCCCCCCCGTGCACCGGCGACGCCGCAGGGTGACGAACCCTTCGCTGAGGGGTTATCGAGTAACGGAGCGTGACGGCTGCCGCGGGGGTGTGAGTTGCCCCTCGCGGCACGCCCGGGCGTGTCGGGTGCAAGTCGAGGCCGGAGCGGACGTCAGAATCCGGCCGTTTCGGCGCCGCTGACCGGGCAGTGGAGCCTCCCTCCGGCCGGACACCGCTCTGGGCGGGGGAGGTTGGAGATGGGCCGGGCGGCATTGGAGAATCGGGTCCGGCACCACGCGGTGGGTGCGCGGCACCACGCGGGCGGTGCTCAAGACGGGGAGGTGGCAGCGGGTGGACCAGCTGACGGCGCACGATCCGAGGCGGATCGGGCCCTTCGAGGTGCTGGGGCGGCTCGGGGCGGGCGGCATGGGCCTGGTCTACCTGGCGCGGTCGGCGTCCGGCCGACGGGTGGCGATCAAGACGGTCCGGGGGGAACTGGCCGAGGACGAGCTGTTCCGGGTCCGGTTCGCCCGGGAGATCGCGGCCGCCAAGACGGTCGGCGGCTTCTACACGGCGGCCGTGGTGGACGCCGACGCGGACGCCCGGGTGCCCTGGCTGGCCACCGCGTACGTCCCGGCGCCGTCCCTGGAGGACCTGGTCACCGAGTGCGGGCCGCTGCCGGTCGGGGCGGTGCGCTGGCTGGTGGCCGGCATCGCCGAGGCCCTGCAGTCCATCCACGCCGCCGGACTGGTCCACCGCGACCTCAAGCCGTCCAACGTGCTGGTCGTCGAGGACGGCCCCCGGGTGATCGACTTCGGCATCGCCGCCGGGGTCTCCAGCACCCGGCTCACCATGACCAACGTCGCGGTCGGCACCCCGGCGTACATGTCGCCGGAGCAGGCCAGGGACAGCCGGGGCGTCACCGGCGCCAGCGATGTCTTCTCGCTCGGCTCGCTGCTGGTCTTCTGCGCCACCGGCCACCCGCCCTACCGGGGCGCCAACCCGGTGGAGACGGTCTTCCAGCTGCTGCGCGACCAGCCCGACCTCTCCGGCCTGCCCGCGGAGCTGGCCGACCTGGTGCGCGCCTGCATGCGGCCGGCGCCCGAGCACCGGCCGACCCCGGAGCAGATCCAGGCCGAGCTGGCCCCGCACCTGTTCTCCCGGGACGACGCCTCCGGCGAGGCGGGGGACTGGCTGCCGCCGGACGCGCTCGCCCTCATCGAGCAGAAGCGCGGCCGGCGCCAGCCGCCGCCGGCCGTCCCGCCGCAGCCCGCGCCGCAGCACCCGCCGCACCAGGCCGTCCCGCACCGGGCTCCGGTGTCGCACCCGGGCCAGGACGACCCGCGCACCAGGGCGGTCGCCGGGCACGCCCCGCCGTCCGCCGGGCCGGTGCACAGCAGACCACCCGGACCGGACACCGAGGCGGCCACCGAGAAGCTGGCCGCCCCCAGCCGGCACCGCCGGCCGGTCGCCGACGAGGGCGACGAGGTGCGGCTGCCCGGCGCCTCGGTCCGGATAGGGCCGGGGCCGCGCGCCGAGCAGGCCGGCCCGGGCGCGCCGCCCGCCGAGACCGACTGGGTCCGCCGGATCACCCCGCCCCCGGCCGCCAGGGCGGCCCGCTGGCGGCCGTGGCGGTTCCGGATGTCCAACGACGTCTGGGGCACCCCCGTGGTCGCCGACGGCACCCTGTTCGTCTCCAGCTTCGAGGTGCACGCCCTGGACATCGCGTCCGGGCAGCGCCGCTACAAGACCCGGGACGTCGCCTGGGCGCTCGCCGTGGACGCCGGCCGGGTGCACGCGGCCGACGGCCCGCACCTGTACACGGTCGACGTCGCGGACGGCACCGAGCGCTGGCGGCACTCGCTGAACGGCTGGGTGTACTCGCTGGACGCGGCCGAGGGCGTGCTCTGCTGCGGCGTCCGGGGCGGCGGCGTCCAGCTGCGCTCGGCGGCCACCGGCGCCGAGCTGTGGCGGGCCGACGACGCCCAGCAGGACTTCGAGAACCCGCAGTCCGGTCCGGCCGTGGTGGGCGGTGCGGCGTACTACTACGGCGGCGGTCGGCTGCGCTGCGTGGACCCGCGCGGCGCCGGCCTGCGCTGGTCGGTTGCGGTCGGCGAGGACGTGCCGTCCCGCCCGGTCGAGCGCTCCGGCGTGCTGTACGTGACGGCCGGCACCCGGGTGTACGCGCTGGACGCGGCGAGCGGCGCCGAGCGCTGGCGGTTCGAGGCCCCGGTGGTGCTGTTCACCCCGCCGGCGCTGGACGCCGACGCGGTCTACGTCGCCGACTACCTCGGCACGGTCTACGCGCTGGACGCGGCCACCGGCCGGGACCGCTGGCGCGCGGTCACCGGCACCCGGCAGGGCGCCGAGCCGGTGGTGGTCGGGGACGGCATGGTGCTGGTCGGCAGCGGCGAGGTGCTGTACGCGTTCGAGGCGGGCAGCGGCCGGGAGCGCTGGCGGTACACCGCGCGGGACGAGATCGTCGGCTCCCCGGCGGTCGCCGACGGGCTGGTGCACCTCGGCAGCCGGGACCACTCGCTGCACACCGTGGACCTGGCCAGCGGTCAGCTGCGCTGGGAGCTGGGCACCAAGGGCGAGCTGACCGGCTCACCGGTGGCGGTCGGCGGGAAGGTGTTCGTCGGCAGCAAGGACCGGTGCGTCTACGCGCTGGACGCCTTCTACGGCACGGCGGTGCCCTCGCACTGACCGGGGGCGGGCGGCGGGAGCCGGGGGCCCCCGCCGCGGGCGCGCTACTTCCGGGCCTCCGGGTGGCGGCTGCACCAGCCCTCCCAGGCCGAGTCCACCATGGACTCGACCCCGTGCCGGGCGGTCCAGCCCAGCTCGCGGTTGATCAGCTCGGCCGAGGCGACCACCCGGGCCGGGTCGCCGGGGCGGCGCGGGGTGATCTCGGGGGTCGTGTCGTACCCGGTGACCTTGCCGATCACGTCCAGCATCTCCCGGACGCTGACGCCCTCGCCGCGGCCGATGTTGAGCACCAGCGAGGTCTCCCCGGCCGGGTCGGCCGCCAGCCGCTTCGCCGCGGCCACGTGGGCCGAGGCGATGTCGGAGACGTGGATGAAGTCGCGGACGCAGGTGCCGTCCGGCGTGGGGTAGTCGTCGCCGAAGACCCGCGGCGCCTGGCCGGCGGTGAGCCGCTCGAAGACCATCGGGATCAGGTTGAACACACCGGCGTCGGAGAGCTCCGGCGAGGCGGCGCCGGCCACGTTGAAGTAGCGCAGCGCGACGGTGGACATCCCATACGCCTTGCCGGCCGCGGCCACCAGCCACTCGCCGGCCAGCTTGGTCTCGCCGTACGGGCTCATCGGCGCGCAGGGGGTCGACTCGGTGACCAGGTCGACGTCGGGCATGCCGTAGACGGCGGCGGAGGAGGAGAAGAGGAAGCGCTTGACGCCGCCCTCGGCCGCGGCCTCCAGGACGGTCTGGAGACCGATCATGTTCTCGCGGTAGTACAGGAAGGGCTGCTCGACCGATTCGCCGACCTGCTTCTTGGCGGCGAAGTGCAGGACGCCCTCCACCCGGTGCTCGCGAATGGCCGCGTCCAGCGCGGTCCGGTCCAGGGTCGACCCCTCGACCAGGGCGACGCCCTCGGGCAGCCGGGTCCGGTCGCCGGTGCTCAGGTCGTCCAGGACGGCCACGCGCTCGCCCGCGTCGAGGAGCTGCTGCACGACGTGCCCGCCGATGTAACCGGCACCGCCGGTGATCAACCAAGTCATGGGCCGAATCCTAGGGTGTGGGGATTTCGCGGTGGCGCCGTGGGCGCGTCGGAGCGGGAGAACCGGACATTTCGGTGAAATGCTGACAAAGATCTCTGCGTCGCGTCCGAAGCGGCCCGTCATGGCCGCGCCGAGGAATCCGGAGGCCGTCACGGTGAACCGCACGAAGGAGTCCGCACGTCCGATCGTCGTCGCGGTACTGGCCGCGCTGGCGCTGGCCGGGTGCAGCAACGGGTCGTCCTCGGACTCCTCCTCGTCGGCGAACGGCTCCCCGACCGCCTCCGCCGGGGCCACCGGGGGCGCCGTCCAGCCGGGCGGCGCCAACCAGCTCCAGTCCGACTACCAGCGGGTGATCGGGGACGTGCTGCCCTCGGTGGTGCAGATCACCACCGCGAGCGGCCTCGGCTCCGGGATCGTCTACGACGACCGGGGCGACATCGTCACCAACGCCCACGTGGTCGGCACCGCGACCGCCTTCACCGTCACGCTGGCCGGCAGCACCAAGCCGCTGGACGCCACCCTGGTCGCCAGCTACCCGGAGTCCGACCTCGCGGTGATCAGGCTCGGCAGCCCGCCGGACGGCCTCAAGCCGGCGTCCTTCGGGGACTCCACCAAGGTCGAACTGGGCCAGATCACGCTCGCCATGGGCAGCCCGCTCGGCCTCTCCAGCAGCGTCACCCAGGGCATCGTCTCGGCCACCGGCCGGACCGTCTCGGAGCCGGGAAGCCCGGGCTCGCCGGGCGCCGTCATCGGCAACATGGTGCAGACCTCGGCCGCGATCAACCCCGGCAACAGCGGCGGCGCGCTGGTCAACCTGGACAGCCAGGTGATCGGCATCAACACGCTGGCCGCCACCGAGCCGCAGGCCAACGGCGCCGCCGCCCCGGGCATCGGCTTCGCCATCCCGGCCTCCACCGTGACCAGCATCGCCGACCAGCTGATCAAGGACGGCAAGGTCACCAACTCCGGCCGGGCCGCCCTCGGCATCACCGCCCGGACCTACTTCGACCAGGACTTCCGCCCGGCCGGGGCCGTGGTGGTCGCCGTCACGCCGGACGGCCCGGCCGCCTCGGCGGGCCTCCAGGTCGGCGACGTGATCACCAGGATCGGCGACACCGCGGTCGACTCGCTGAACTCGCTCACCACCGCGCTGGCCTCGCTGGCGCCGGGCAGCAAGGTCACCGTCACCTACGACCGGGACGGCCGGAGCAGGACCGCCGAGGTCACCCTCGGCACCCTGGAGACGCCCTAGGCGCGTCCCACCAGCACCCGGACGGCGGGCGGCCCGCACGACCGCGCAAGGG
>NZ_JBHVER010000098.1:0-28922 GCF_042802195.1 Kitasatospora sp. NPDC057500
GGGCACCCCCGGGGTGCCCGGCGCAGCGGGTCGACGTCGACCTCGGCGGCGCCACTCCCTTCTCGGGCCCGGGGCGCGGCGGGCCGGGTCGGGGCGGTCAGTTGACGTCGACCGCGGGGCCGCCGGGCCGGGTGGAGTCGGTGAGCGGGCCGTAGCTTGCGGAGAAGTAGCCCTCGCCGGGGCAGAGGGCGGAGCCGGCGCTCTTGACGAAGCGGGCGTTGCGGAAGACCAGGGCGTGCGCGGTGTTGTCGGCGGTGCCGGTGAAGGCGCCGCTGAGCTGGTAGGTGCAGGTGATCGTGCCGAACCAGCTGTTGAGCACGGCCGAGGCCTGGATCGGGCCGGCCGCCCCGGCGGTGAGGGTGACCGGGTGCCCGGCGGCGGAGCCGATCGCCACGTCGTACGCGAGGTTGCCGACGGTGAGGCTCCTGACCGAGGTGACGCCGGTGACGTTGGCGGTGCAGGAGCCGAAGGTCAGGCCGGTCAGGGACCCGGTGGCGGTCCCCGGGGCGGCGGGGTTGGCGAGCACCTTCGCGGTGAACGGCGAGACTCCGCAGAAGACGCCGGTCGAGCCGGTGGTGTCCGAGGAGAAGGTGGCGCGGGTGCCCGCGGCGAGCGGCGCGAGCAGGACGTCGCCCACGGCGACGGCCGTCCCGCCGGCGGTCAGCACGGGTCCGGCGGCGGGGGGTGCGGCGGGTCCGGTGGTGGGGGCGGCGCCGGCCGGGAGGGCGCCGACGGCGAGGGCCACGGCGGCCGCGGCCAGGGCGGGGCAGGGGTGCAGACGCATGGGGGTGCCTCGTTCTCGGTGAGGGCGACGAGCGGGCGGACGCCCCGGAGCGCCGGGGAGTTGACTCGTTTGTAGAGCGCTGTCCGAACACCGTCAAGGAGCTGGGCGGCAGTTGTTGACAATTCGTCAGCAACGGCTCGGTCGACTCCGGCCGGCGTTAGCGCAGCAGGGCGCCGAAGCCGGCGGCGTCGAGGCGGAGGGCGAGTTGGGGCTCGGTGAGGCCGAGAGCGGTGGCGGTGGTGGGGAGGTGCCAGTCGTGGGCGGCGAGGCGGTCGAGGAGGTGGCCGCGGCGGGTCTGGGGTTCGGAGAGGCGGAAGGTCTTGAGGTAGGCGATGCGGCCGTGGTCGTCGGTGATCGCCTCGCCGATGTGGTTCTCCTGGCGGGGGCGGAAGTCGGGGAGGAAGCGGGAGAGGGTGAAGCGGCCGAGGTTGCGGACGGTGCGGGCCCGGTAGGCGGCGTTCAGGAGGCCGCCCGCCATGGTGTCGTCGTGGAAGGCGGCCCAGGCGCGCTCCTGGGCGGCGACGGCGGCGCGCAGCCCGGCGGTGGAGGTGATCGGGCCGGCCGCGATCAGGTCGGCGCGGAAGTCCGGGACGGGGGCGGACAGCAGGGCGTAGTGGTGGATCAGTTCGCCGTAGAGGTCGAGCAGCAGGGTGCGGTGCAGGGCGCGGTAGTCGTCGGGGTGCGGGACGGCGAAGGCGGCGGCGAGCGCGTCGGCGGCGTACACGACCAGGCCGCACTGACCGGGGTGGAGCTCGAACACCCGCAGCGCGTCGGCGAGGCCGCGCACCTGGTCGCCGGCGTAGGCCTCCTCGGCGCGCGGGGAGAGGCCGCGCCGCAGGGCCCGCTCGGACCACTGCTCCCAGGCGACGGCCGGGCCGCCGAAGTGCAGCGCGAGGTAGCCGTCCAGGGCGAGGTGCAACGGCAGGAAGCGCAGCCGGGTAGGGCCCGCGCGCTTGGCGAGGCGGCGCGGCGGCCGGACCCGGACCCGGTCGGGTGGTGAGGCGGAGGCGTCCAGGTGGGTGCCGTAGGCGGCGGCCGGGGTGCCGTCGCGGGTCCAGTCGGCGACGAAGCCGTGCGGGATGTAGGAGTGGTAGTAGGTGTGGCGGGCGACCGGGACGGCGGCGTACTCGTCCTCGTGGAGCTCCTGGTGCAGCCGCAGGTCGGTGATCGGCTCCGGGCGGACCAGCGGGACCAGCCGGACGCCGCCCCAGACCTGGGCGGGCCGGGTCTCCAAGCCGGTGAGGTCGAGACGGAAGCCGGGCAGGGCGGTGCTGCTCATCGGGCGGTCGCCTCCGCGGGGGCGAGGAAGCGCGCGGTGCGGGCCGTCAGGTGGGCCGTCAGCTCCGCGAGGTCGGTACGGCCCTCGGCGAAGCGGGCGAACTCGACCAGCGCCGGCAGGTCCTCGGCGTCGCGCAGCCCGGCCGTGGGCACCGTCGGGGCGAGCCGGCGCACGTCGAAGCCCTCCGCGTCGTAGACCGGGTTGAGGTGCACGATGCTGGTCCGGCGCTCCGGGTCCAGCCGGGTGCGCCACACCCGCAGCACCTCGGCGGCCAGGCCCGGCGGGGCGTTGTCCCAGCCGTCCGAGACGATCAGCAGGCGCTGCGGCGCGGTGTCGAGCGCGTCCAGCACCCGGTGGCCGAGCGGGGTCGGGCCGGACGGGCGGGCGAGCAGCGCGTCGGTGCGTCCGGACGTCCACAGCGCCGTGTACTCGCCCGCCAGCGCCTCCAGCAGGAAGTGGCAGGCGAGCGCGGCGGCCAGCGGCCGGCGGCGCTTGACGCCCGAGCCGTACGCCGACCAGCTGTCGTCCAGCACCGCCGTGACCCGCCCCCAGCCGCCCTCCTCGGCCCCGGCCGCGCGCACGGCCCGGCGCGCCGCCCCGCGCAGGGCGCCGGTCAGCTCCGCGCGGCGGGCGACCCGGTCGGCGGGCGGCAGGCCCAGCACGTAGGAGGCGAGCCGGGTCAGCGGCATCCGCGCCAGGTCCGCGGCGACGGCGCCGGCCCCGGCGGCGCGGGCGGACTCCTGGAGGCGCAGCCGCTCCAGGGCGGTCAGCCGCGGCGCGATGCGCTCCAGGAAGTCGGCCCGAGGGATGCCGTGCCGCTGCGCGAAGGACTCCGCCACGGTGTAGGGGAGTTCGAAGACGGCGGCCTGCTGGTGGTGGGCGCGCCGCCAGGCGTCCAGCAGCGGCGCCCGGTACTTGGCACGCCGGCGCGGGGCGTACAGGAAGTCGCCGGTCTCCGCCTCGGCGGGCCGCAGGTGGGTGTGGCGCAGCGCCCGCTTCAGCCCGGCGCGGTACTTGACGGCGTCGAGCGCCTGGTCGGGGCGCGCGGCGAGCCAGTCGCGCAGGATCGCGCGGGTGCGGCGGTTGTTGACCTTGGCGCGGCGCAGCTCGCCGATCAGCCGGTAGACCCGCTGCGGCGGCAGCAGCTCCAGCCGACGGGCGATCAGCCGGCCCTCGGTGCGCCGCTGCTCCTCGGTGGCGTCCCGGGCGGTCTCCAGCAGGCGGCGGACGATCAGGGCGGCGTTGTGGTCGTTGATGTCGAGGGCGAGCGCGGCGGCGTACGGGCCGCGGTAGTTGACGCGCATGTACTCGTGCAGGAAGTCCAGCGAGAGCTGCTGCTCGGCCGCCCCGGCGTGGAACTCGTGCTGTCCGGTGCCGGTGATCGCGGCGTTGACGAACAGCAGCACGTCCTCGGCGGCGACGAGGTCACCGTACGTCTCCACCGACCCGTCCCGCCCTTCCGCCCGCGTCGCCGTGTACTGGGGCCGGCCGGGGAATGGGGGCGCGAACTGCGAATCATCGCGTTAAGGGCACGTTCCGGAAGTCGCACCGGAGTCCCGCGGCCGGCCGGTCGACGCTATCACCGGGCGGCCGCGGGGCCCAGCCGTTTTCCACCGGCGGCAGGGGAAGCGGCAGGTCAGGCCGGGGCGCCGCGCAGTTCCAGGGTGCAGCACTTGACGCTGCCGCCCGCCTTGAGCAGCTCGGTGACGTCGATCCCGATCGGCTCGAAGCCCCGCGCGCGAAGCCGCGCCGCGAGACCCACCGCCGCCTCCGGCAGGACGACCCGGCGGCCGTCCGAGACGGCGTTGAGGCCGAAGACGGCGGCGTCCTCGTCGGTGGCGAGCACGGCGTCCGGGTACAGCGCGGCCAGCGTGCTCCGGCTCTCCGGGGAGAACGCCGCCGGGTGGTACATGATCTCGTCCTCGCCGAGCACCGCGAGCGCGGTGTCCAGGTGGTAGTAGCGCGGGTCGACCAGCTCCAGGGTCACCACCGGGCGGCCCAGCACCCGCTGCGCCTCGGCGTGCGCCCGGCGGTCGGTGCGGAAGCCCGTCCCGGCCAGGAGCCGCCCGCCGGCCAGGAGGTAGTCGCCCTCGCCCTCGTTGGTGAACCCGGCCTGCAGCACCGTCCGGTAGCCCCGGGAGCGGAACCACTCCAGGTACGCCGGGGCCTCGTCGGCGCGCTCGCGGTGCCGGAACCGGGCCACCAGGGCGGTGCCGTCGACGACGGTGGCGCCGTTGGCGGCGAACACCATGTCGGGCAGGCCGGGGAGCGGCTCGATCAGCTCGACGGTGTGGCCCAGCTCCCGGAACAGCGCGTACAGCCGCTCCCACTGGGCGAGGGCGAGGGCCGCGTCGGTCGGCTTGGCCGGCTCCATCCACGGGTTGATCGAGTAGTCGACCGTGAAGTGGGCCGGACGGCACATCAGGTAGTGGCGGGGGCGGGCGGTGCGGGACACGGGTGGTGGTCTTCCTTCCGGCGGGGTGGTGCGGAGGGGCCCTGCGGTGGGCCGGTGCGGTGGCGGGGTGGGCCCGGCGCCGGCTGCCCCGAGCGTGCCGGGCGCGGCGGTCGTGGACATGGCCGCCGTGTGCACGCCCGTCGGACGCCGGAGGTCCGGCGGGGGACGGGGGCGGACGGGGGCTGCCGGTGCCTGGACGGCGACACGCGGGCAGGAACGTGCCTGCAACGGCGCCGCGCCGCGCCGGGATGCACTGGCCGGGCAGCGCACGCCAGCGAGGAGGAGGTCGTCGGATGGGGACGGAGACGGGGACGAGGGCGGCGGGGGCCGGTCCGGTCCGGGTACTGGACGTCTCGGGCGCGGACTACCGCCGGGCGTTCGAGCTGTTCCTCGCGGGCACCGACGAGAAGCCGCTCACCCACGCCCGGCTCGGCGAGGTGGTCGCCGGACTGGACCGGCGCCGGACGCTGCTGGACGTGGGCGCGGGGGAGGGGCGGACCACCGCCTTCCTGGCGCAGTACTTCGACCGCACGGTGGCCGTCGAGCCCAGTGCGGCGATGCGCGAGAAGCTCCGACTGGCCTGCCCCGAGGCGCTGGTCCTGCCCGAGCGGGTGGACACGGTGGAGCCGCCGGGTCCGGCGGACCTGGTGCACCTCTCGCACGTGCTGTACTATGTGCCGCCGGCGGACTGGCTGGGCACGGTGCGCCGGGTGCTGGACTGGGTGGCGCCCGGCGGGACGCTGCTGGTGGTGCTGCAGAACCCGGAGAGCCCGTGCATGCGGATGGCCGCGCACTTCACGGGCGTGCGCTACGACCTGCGGCCGCTGGCCGAGCAGCTCTCCGCCCAGGACGCCGACCGGGCCGCCGCGCGGTGGACGTTCGCCCTCGAAGCCCTCGACCTGCACTACCGCACCGACCGGCTGGACGAGGCGGTGGACGTCGCCGAGTTCATGATCAACGTGGCCGACCTGGCCACCATGGACCCGCTGCCCGAACGCGCGGAGCTGGCCTCCTACGTCGAGCGCCACTTCAGCCGGCCGGACGGCGGCTACGCCATCGGGCACACCCAGGACATGCTGACGGTCCGCCGGGCGCCGAGCTGAGGGGCCGGGCGGGTCAGGCCCAGGGCAGCGCCGAGCGGGTGCGCCAGTACTCCTCGGCCGGCTCGGCCAGTTCCGCGAGGCCGGCCAGGTCGTCGGCGTCGAGGGCGCGTCCGACGGCCTCCAGGTTGGAGGCCAGCTGCCCGGCGGTCGCCGCCCCGGAGAGCACCAGGTCCGCCCAGGGCTGCGCGGCGACGGAGGCCAGTGCCAGGGCGTCGCAGGACGCGCCGGTGCGGGCCGCGAGCGCGCGCAGCGCGGCGGTGTCCGGGCCGGTGGCGTTGCGGTCGGCGAGCCGGCCGTTGGCCATGCCCTCCTTGACCACCACCAGCCACCCGGCCTCGTAGGCCTCGGCGAGCGCCGGGCCGGCGGAGGGCTCCAGCAGGTTCCAGGTGGACTGCACGGCGGCGAACAGCGGCCGCCCGTCGACCGTCACCGCCAGGGCCGCGCGCACCGCCGCGGCCTGCTCGGGGCCACTGGTGGACAGGCCCACCCGCACGCCCTCGGCGGCCAGTGCGGCGAGCCGCCCGTGCAGCGCGGGGTCGGTGAGCGCGGGGCTGTCCGGGGTGACCGAGTGCACCAGGTAGACGTCCGGCAGCCCGCCGAGCAGCGCCCGGGTCTCCGCCACCTGGCGGTCGAACACCGCCGTCGAGTGCTCCTTGACCTCGTGCACCGGCACGCCGGTGGCCCGCCAGCCGGCGGTGTAGGTGTAGCCCCACTTGCTGCCGACCGTCACCTCCCGCGCCGCCTGCGGCCGGGCGGCGAGCCATTCGCCGAGGAACTCCTCCGCGCGCCCGTACGAGCGGGCGGTGTCGAAGTAGCGCACGCCGGCCGCGAAGGCGGCGTCGAGCAGGGTGTGGGTGCGCTCGCGCAGGGCGTCGACGGTGCGCTCGGCGGGCAGGTCCAGGTCGCGGCCGAGCGTGATGTACCCGGGCCGGCCGACGGCCGCGGTGCCCAGCCCGAACCGTGCGACCGACGGCTCGGCGGCTTCGGCGGCGGGGTCGGTCGGCATGGCGGGCTCCTTCGGCGGACTGTCGGCGGCGGGTGCGCGCCGCTTCCGCAGCCTATCCGCCCGCGCCACCCCTGACCTGCGCCGACGCCCTGCCGGGAGCAGCGGGCTCCAGCGGGTCGGCCCGGCCGAGCAGCTCCGCGAGCGGGACGCCGGTGCGCGCGGCGACGATGCGGCGGGCGCGTAGCTGGGCCCGGGTGCGCGGGCGGAACTTCGGGTCCCGCCCGCAACCGCACGGCTCGAAGCCCTCGTAGCGCAGCCCGGCGCCCAGAACGGCGGCGACGACCGACCACGCCTTCCGGTTGCTGCGGCGGGGTGCCGCGAAGTCGTGGCCGGCGCACTGCAGCGGCCCGGTGCACCGCGGGCAGGTGTGTCCGGCCTCGGCGGGGTGCCGCTTGAAGCTGATCCGGCACGATACGCACGCGTAGTGCAGCTTGTAGTGGACGAGGGCGTAGGTGCACACGGGCCGACCGTACCGGCGGCGCCGCGCCACGGGCCAACGGGTTTCCGGGAGTCGGGGCCCGGGAGGCAGGGGCGCGGTGCCTGCCGGCGGTCACACCCCTGCCACGCTCCACCGGTTGAGCGTCCCGGCCGCGTCGTCGTACGTCAGCCAGCTGCCGTCCCCGAGCGGGCGCGCGTAGCTGTCGACGGGGCCGCCGGGGTAGTCGACGCTCCCGCGTATCTCCAGGGTGCGGGCGTCCAGCAGCCAGTGCCGCCCGTCCGCCGGTTCGTCGGCGCAGTCCAGGGTCGAGGCGAGGACGGTGCCGGCGTCGACGAAGCCGCAGTCGTGGTCCCAGACGGGCGGGTCCTCCTCCTCGCCCTGCTCGGGCTCCCGCCGGGCGAGCACGGTGCCGTCCAGCGCGTGCAGCCGCAGGTCCCCGCCGCCGTGCTCGACCGTCAGGAACCCCGGGTGGCCCGGGTGGACGTCCGCCAGGATGCGGTCCAGGTCCTGGTTGACGCCCCAGCTGCCGAGCTCCGCGCCGTCCAGGCGGGCCCAGTGGAGCAGGGCGCCGTCCTGGCCCATGCCGATGGCGAGGCCGATGTGCGCGCCGTCCGGGTGGGAGAGCTGGTGCGAGCCGGAGGAATCGCTGTTCGGCAGCGGAAGGCGGGCCGCCTCCCCGCCGTCCCGGGCGTCCAGGACGACCCAGTGCTCCCGGCAGCCCTGCGCCGCCGGGTCGGAGGCGACGTGCGCCCAGACCAGCCGGCCGTCGTCGGAGACCAGGCACGAGCCGTGTTCCCACCCGGCGCACACCTCCTGAGCGTCGCCGGTGTGCGGGTGGTCGGCCGGCCGCCCCCAGCAGGCGTGCGGGTACTCCCACAGCGTCGTCCCGTCCCGTGCCACCGCCCGCACGGCACGCCGGCCCGCGAACACCGCGAACCGCCCGTCGGGGCTCACGGACCGGCTTCCGTGCGGCCACCCGGGCGAGGGCAGCGGGAAGACGGCGGCCGGCGTGCGCTCCCCGGCGAGCAGCCCGTCCAGCGCGTGCACCTCCAGCACGCCCTCGCGCCTGAGCAGCGCGCGGCGCGACCCGTCCCCCCGGCGTTCGAGTGCGGATCCGCTGATCAGTGCGGCGCCGCCCGCCAGCTTCACCGAGTTGCGCAGGTGTGCGGTGATCGACATGCCCGGAACGCTAGCGGACGGCACTGACAACGGCGTCGGCCGCCAGGTACGACGAGGCGAAGGTGAACGCGCGGGGGGAGGGCCCGTTGGCCCGCAGGTCCGCCAGCCGTTCCATCGCCTCGTCCAGGCTCGGCCGGTGCCCGGGGGGCACCCACCAGAGCACCAGGTGCGCCGTGACGTGCCGTTGGAACCATTCACGCCGTCGCCGCATCACGTCCAGGTGCCCGCTGCGGTAGGTGAAGTCCCACAGCGCCTCCTGGCCTTCCCACACCGACATGTTGACGATGACGTTCTCGCCGGCCGGGCGCAGCCCGATCGCGTCGTCGGCCCCGTCCTCGACGAGTCGCCAGACGAAGCCCGGCGCGCCCTCGGCGGCGGCGTTGACCGGGTCCAGCTGTTCGACGAACGGGGCGATCCGGGGGTCGTCGATCGGGTGGCTGAGCGTGGCGACGTTGAACTGCGCGAGGTGGGCGGCGGGCGCTGCCGGGGGTGAGGTCATGGCTCATCCCAGCACGGCGCTGATTTCTATGTCAATCAGTATTGTTTTTAGAAGGCTCGACCACCACGCAGCACTCCCCGGGCCGGGGATCCATTCGGGCGCGGAGTGGGCCGTCCGCGCCGAGCAGCCCCTCCAGCAGGGCGAGGTTCATGCCGCAGACCAGCGGCGGGAAGTGTTCGGCGACGGCGTGGAAGGGGCAGTTGCGCATCCGTACGACCTGCCCGGCGGCGTCCTCCGCCGGGTACGGCTCGTAGCCGCGGGCGGCCAGCAGTTCCACCGCCTCGGTGAGCCCGCCGCAGGGCCCGGCCGACCCGCGCAGCGCCTCGCCCCGGCGGCGCGCGGCAGCGCACAGCCCGGCGTCCAGCCCGGCCTCCTCGGCGGCCTCGGCGAGCAGTTCGGCGGCGGTGCGGTAGTCGCGGGCGGGCAGCGACACCGAAAGCTCCGTCCGCGCCCGGGTGTACACCTTGGCGGGCCGGCCCGCCCCCGGTCCCGAGCGGCCGGTCAGCCGCCGGCTGCCCGTCTCCAGCAGCCCGGCCTCGGCCAGCCGGTCCAGGTGGTGCGCGGCGAGCGTGCGCGCCACCCCGGCCGCCTCGGCGGCCTCGTTGCGGCCGACCTCGCGGCCCTGCGCCGCCACGTACTCGTACAGCCGGCGGCGCACCGGATCCTGCAGCGCCGCGATCGCGTCGATGTCCTCCATCCGGCCAGTCTAAGAACAACGCGGATCGGCCATAGAAGCGGCGGCTCAGGTGTAGTGGCCCCCGGTGACCTCCGGCAGCGGGTCCTCGACCGGGTCCAGCAGGCGCGGGCCGTCGTTGCGGACGCTGTTGACGGTGGTGGCCACCGGCCGCACCAGCAGCTCGCCGGCCGGGGCGTGCAGCAGGCCGCGCACCTCGGAGGGGTCGGTGGTGGCGGGGTCCAGCCAGGCGTCCACGGCGTCGGGGCCGAGGGTCACCGGCATCCGGTCGTGGATCCGCCCGGCCGCGTCCTCCGCCCCGGTGGTCAGCACGGTGCAGGTGACCAGCCAGGCGGCCGGGGCGTCGTCGTGCTCCACCGCGCGGTCGCGCCAGAACTCGTACAGCCCCGCCATCAGCAGCAGTTCGCCGTTCGGCCGGTGCAGGTAGTACGGCTGCTTGTACGCCTTGCGCCCGTCGGCCGCCGGGACCGCCCGCCACTCGAAGTACCCGTCCGCCGGCAGCACGCACCGCCGCTCCTTGAACGCCTTGCGGAACGCCGGCTTCTCGTGCGCCGTCTCCACCCGGGCGTTGATCATCCGCGCCCCGGAGCCCGGGTCCTTGGACCAGGACGGCACCAGTCCCCAACGCAGCGACCGCACCTGCCGGGTGAGCTCCCCGGTCTCCCGGTCGACCCGCTCCAGCACGCTCGCCACCTGGTCCGTCGGCGCCACGTTCCAGGACGGCGCCAGCGCCTCCGCCGCGGGCCACACGGAGGCGCGCAGCAGGTCGGCCAGATCGGACGGGGTGGTGGTGGAGACGAAGCGACCGCACATGCGCCCCATCCTGCCCGCTCGCCCCGCCGGCCGTCACGCGTTCGCCGGAAGCGGCCCGTCGAGTGGCCCGTCGAGCGGCCTGTCGAGCAGCCCGCAGAGCGGTCCCGCGCCGGGCGGTGGCCGCCGACCAGTAAGATCATCTTGCAACACGACGCGAAGGGGAACACATGGCGCGGGTTGCGGTGATGGGCGCGGGCATCAGCGGGCTGGGGACGGCACTGATGCTCGGCCGGCGGGGACACCCGGTCACGCTGTTCGACCAGGACGCCCGGGAGGCCGGGGCGGACCTGCACCGGGACTTCTTCCACTGGGACCGGCCCCGTGTCCCGCAGGCCGTCCAGCCGCACTCGTTCCTCGGGCTCGCGCGCATCGTCCTGCGTGCCGAACTCCCCGACGTCCACGCGGACATGCTGGCCCGCGGGGCCCGGGAGCACCACGACTTCGACTGGTTCGACGAGCATCCGCCGTACCGTGCCGGTGACGAGGACCTGGTGACGCTGCGCACCCGCCGCATCGTGCTGGAGGCAGCCCTGGCCGCGGCGGTGCGACGGGAGCCCGCCGTGGAGGTGCGGCGCGGCGGCCGGGTGAGCGGCCTCACGTTCGGGCCGGGCCGGCCCGTCCGGGTCACCGGCGTGCGGGTGGGCACCGAGACGCACCGGGCGGACCTCGTCGTCGACGCCTCCGGACGCCGCTCGCCGGTGCCCGCCTGGCTGGTCGCGGCCGGCTGCCGCCCGCCCGTGGTCGACAGCCACCGCACCGGGCTCGCCTACCTGTGCCGCTGGTACCGGCTGCGGGCCGACGGCCCGCGGGACCCCGGGAGAGTGCGGCCCGGGTCCTCCTCGCCGTTCGCGCTGGCCGGCGTCTTCCCGTCCGACAACGACACCTTCGCGGTGAACCTGATGCTCTCCACCGGGGACCCGACCCGGGGCGCGCTCACCGACCCCGCCGTGTTCGAGGCCGCCGCCCGCCGCTTCCCCGCCACCGCCGCCTGGCTCGACCTGGCCTCCGAAGCGCAGTCGCCGGTCCTGGCGATGGCGGGTCTGGACAACCGCTGGACGGCCCTCGCGGACGCGGACGGGCCGGTCGTCACCGGCCTGGTCGCCGTCGGGGACAGTCTCGTCCACACCAACCCCACCTCGGGCCACGGCGTGTCCTTCGGCCTGTGCGCCGCCGAGTACCTCGCCACCCGGGCCGACCGGATCGCCGCGGACCCCGCCATGTACCACGTCTGGGCGGCGGGGACGCTCCGCCCGTGGTTCGACGACCAGGTGGCCGCCGACCGTGCCAACGAGCAGAGCCTCGGCGGGAACCCGCCGCCGCCGGACCGCCGCGGCGCCGCGCTCGCCGCCTGCGCCTTCGACGACCCTGTCGTCATGCGCGCCCGCGCCCGCGTCCGCCACCTGTTCAGTGCCCCCGGCGCCGCCTACGGCACCGACGAGGTCGACCGCCGCCTCGGCGCCTGGCTCGCCGCCCGCCCCGACTTCACCCCCCGCCACGACGGTCCCACCCGCGCGGAGTGGGAGGCCCTCGTCCCGGGCCGGGCGGCCACCGCGGGACCTTGATCCACGCTCGGTGCGCGCCACGGCGGACCGCCGCGGCCGTGGACGGGGGCAGGGCGGCCGAACCTGGTGTGCTGAGATGCCGTCAGTAACCGGCGTTGGCACGGTCGTTGAACCAGCCGGGCAGGCTCGGCCACCACTCGCCCGCACCCGCGTCGAAGGTCAGGCCGTCGCCCGACAGGTGCACGCCCTGCCCGGAGAAGGCGGACCAGCTCCGGAGCGAGGAGACCTTGTGGTTCACCAGGACGGGGAAGACGGTCCAGGTCCCGAGCTGGAACTCCCAGCAGTCGCCGGAGTAGTTGTTGTCGGTGAACACCTGCGCGTATCCGGCCTGCCCGTAGTGGGTGCAGTTGCCCGCCGCCCGGGCGCCGGGTGCGGCGATGCCGCCCAGCGCCGCCGCGGCCGCGAAGGCGACGATCCCGGCGGCGAGACGGGGCTTCCTGGAGTTCGGGCGCATCCCGGTCCTCTTTCGTGACGTGGGTGGTGGTGTCCTGCCACAAGCGATGATGATCAGTCGCCGGGTCCCTGGCCAGTAGGGTACCGGCCAAGGTGGTGACGAATTTCCGCTCGGAACGGCGGGTCTGCTCGGCGCCGATCAGGCCAAGGGGGTGGTGTCTTGCCAGAACCGGCGGCGGTCGTCGGCCCGGGCGCTGATCGACGGTGCTCCGGTCGAGCCGGTGACGCGATCCCGATCGGCACGGCGGGCGGGCCGGAGCTCTAGGCTGGCCGCGCCGGAGAACACCCGAGGACAGAGGAGTCCGACCATGGCCACACCCCGCGACGCCCTCCTGCGACTGCGCAGGGCCGCCTCGGCGGGACTGCTCGAACTCGACGGGTCGGTCCCGGCCTCGCAGGAGGCGGTCCGGGCGCGCGAGACGCTCCCGGCGCCGCACGCCGGCACCGTCGCCTGGTCGGTTCCGCCGGGCTACCGGGCGTTGCTGGCGGAGCACAACCGGTTGAGCTGCCGCCGGGAGGAGGACGACCGCGAGTGCGAGTTCGTCCTCGTCGACGAGACCGAACTCGCCGCTCTGAACGCCGAACTGGTGCACCTTCCCGAAGGGGTGTGCCGCGAGCCGGGGCGGTACCTGACGACCGACCACCTGGTCGGGTTCGCCGAGGCGGGCTACGAGGCAGTGTGGTGCTTCGACGTCTCCCGGCCCGGTGCGGACGGCGAGTACCCGGTCTACTACCACCACCAGGACGAGCCGCGGGCCCGCCGCCTCGCCGACGGCGCGTGGGACGAACGGGCCGACGCCGTACCCGACTTCCCCTCGTTCGCGGCCTGGTTCGGGGCGATGGCCGCAGCCTTCGGCGACGCGCGGCCCCCGGTGTGGTTCGACGAGCTGGGAACCCCGGCCCTGACCCGGCTCGCCCGGGACGGGGTCTTCGCGCAAAACAAGCACGCGTGATTGCTTTATCTCTCACAGAGTGTCAGTCTGCTCACCGTCGGCGAACGTTGGGCCACCTCTGGGGGTAGGCGTGCACGTGAGGTCGGAGACGGCGGCGGGCGGCGGGCCGGTGCTGCGGGTCGGGAACGCGTCGGGGTTCTACGGGGACCGGTTCTCGGCGATGCGGGAGATGCTCACCGGCGGTCCGCTGGACGTGCTCACCGGGGACTACCTGGCCGAGCTGACCATGCTCGTCCTGGCGCGGGACCGGCTGAAGGACCCCTCGCTCGGGTACGCCAGGACGTTCCTGCGCCAGCTGGAGGAGTGCCTCGGCCTGGCGCTGGAGCGCGGGGTGCGGATCGTGGTCAACGCGGGCGGACTCAACCCGGGCCGGCTCGCGGACGCGGTGCGGGAGCTGGCGAGGAGCCGGGGGCTGGATGTGGCGGTCGGCCACGTCGAGGGCGACGACCTGCTGCCGCGCCGGAGCGAACTCGGCCTGCCGGAAGGACTGCTGGCCGCCAACGCCTACCTGGGGGCGTTCGGCGTCGCCGAGTGCCTGAAGGCCGGGGCGGACGTGGTGGTGACCGGGCGGGTCACCGACGCGGCGCTGGTCGTGGGCCCGGCCGTCGCCCGGTTCGGGTGGGGCCCGGGGGAGTTGGACGCGCTCGCGGGCGCCGTGGTGGCGGGCCACGTGCTGGAGTGCGGGGCGCAGGCCACCGGTGGGAACTACGCGTTCTTCCGTGAGCACGACCTCACCCGGCCGGGCTTCCCGCTCGCCGAGCTGCGCGCGGACGGCTCCAGCGTCATCACCAAGCACCCGGGCACCGGCGGCGCCGTCACCGTCGGCACCGTCACCGCCCAACTCCTCTACGAGACCGGCGGACCGCGCTACCTCGGCCCGGATGTGACGGCCCGGCTGGACACCGTCCGGCTCACCGAGGAGGGGCCGGACCGGGTCCGGATCGACGGGGTGCGCGGCGAGGCGCCGCCGGCCACCCTGAAGGCCGGGCTGAACCGGCTCGGCGGCCACCGCAACGAGGTGGTGTTCGTGCTCACCGGGCTCGACATCGAGGTGAAGGCGGCGCTCGCGCGGCGGCAGTTCGAGGACGCGCTGACGCCGGGCCGCCGGCCGGCCGAGCTGCGCTGGACCCTCGTCCGCACCGACCGGGCCGACGCCGCCACCGAGGAGACCGCCTCGGCCCTGCTGCGGCTCACCGCCCGGGACCGCGACCCCGACCGGGTGGGCCGTGAACTCGGGCGGGCCGCCGTGGAGTCCGGGCTCGCCGGCTACCCCGGCCTGCACCTCACCGCACCGCCGGGGCCGGGCGCGCCGTACGGGGTGTTCGAGGCCGTGTACCTCGACCCGGTGGCCGTCGAGCACACCGCGGTGCTGCCGGACGGCCGGCGGGTGGCCGTCCCGCCCGCGCCCGTCACCTCCACGGACCCGGCCCCGATCGAGGAGACGGTCGAGCAGGGCGCGGCGTGCGGGCCGGCCCCCACCCGCCGCGTCCCGCTCGGCCTGGTGGCCGGCGCCCGCAGCGGCGACAAGGGCGGCGACGCCAACCTCGGCGTCTGGGCCCGCGACGAGCCCGGCCGGCGCTGGCTCACCCACACCCTCACCACCGACCTGCTGCGCGAACTCCTCCCCGAGGTGGCGCAGCTGCCGATCACCCGGCACGTCCTGCCGAACCTCCGCGCGCTCAACTTCACCATCACCGGCCTGCTCGGCGAGGGCGCCGCCGCCCGGCACCGCTTCGACCCGCAGGCGAAGGCACTGGGGGAGTGGCTGCGCTCGCGCCACCTCGACGTCCCGGAGGCCCTGCTGTGACCGTCCTGCCCACCCGCCTGGACCCGGGGGGCGCCGAGTACGCCGCCAACCGGTCGGCGATGCTCGCCAGGCTCGCCGACCTGGACGCCGAGCACGCCAAGGCGCTGGCCGGCGGCGGCCCCGGGTACGTCGAACGCCACCGCGGGCGCGGCAAACTGCTCGCCCGGGAGCGGATCGAGCTGCTGATCGACGAGGACTCGCCGTTCCTGGAGCTCTCCCCGCTCGCCGCCTGGGGCAGCGAGTACCCGGTCGGCGCCGCACTGGTCACCGGCATCGGCACCGTCGAGGGCGTCCAGTGCGTGATCACCGCCAACGACCCGACCGTGCGCGGCGGGGCGTCCAACCCGTGGACCCTGCGCAAGGCCCTGCGCGCCAACGGGATCGCCCTCGCCAACCGCCTCCCGCTGGTCAACCTGGTCGAGTCCGGCGGCGCCGACCTGACCGGCCAGAAGGAGATCTTCATCCCCGGCGGCGCGCTCTTCCGCGACCTCACCCGGCTGTCCGCCGCCGGAATCCCCACCGTCGCCGTCGTGTTCGGCAACTCCACCGCCGGCGGCGCCTACGTGCCCGGCATGTCCGACCACACCGTGATGATCGAGGAACGGTCCAAGGTGTTCCTCGGCGGGCCGCCGCTGGTGCGGATGGCCACCGGCGAGGAGACCGACGACGAGTCGCTCGGCGGCGCCGGGATGCACGCCCGGACCTCCGGCCTGGCCGACCACTTCGCACTCGACGAGCCGGACGCGCTGCGGCTGGCCCGCCGGATCGTCGCCCGCCTCGACCACCGCAAGCCCGGGCCGGACCCGGACCCGGCCGCCGAGCCGCCGAAGCACGCCGAGGAGGAGCTGCTCGGCGTCGTCCCCGGCGACCTCAAGGTGCCCTTCGACCCGCGCGAGGTGATCGCCCGGATCGTCGACGGCTCCGACTTCGACGAGTTCAAGCCGCGCTACGGGCCCAGCCTCGCCACCGGCTGGGCCCGGCTGCACGGCTACCCGATCGGCGTGCTGGCCAACGCCCGGGGCGTGCTGTTCAGCCAGGAGTCGCAGAAGGCCGCCCAGTTCATCCAGCTCGCCAACCAGCGGGCCGTCCCGCTGCTGTTCCTGCACAACACCACCGGCTACATGGTCGGCCGCGACTACGAGCAGGGCGGTATCGTCAAGCACGGCGCGATGATGATCAACGCCGTCGCCAACTCCACCGTCCCGCACCTGTCCGTGCTGATGGGCGCCTCCTACGGCGCCGGCCACTACGGCATGTGCGGACGGGCCTTCGAGCCGCGCTTCCTGTTCTCCTGGCCGAGCGCCAGATCCGCCGTGATGGGCCCGCAGCAGCTCGCCGGGGTGCTGTCGATCGTCGCCCGGCAGTCCGCCGCCGCCAAGGGGCGCCCGTACGACGAGGAGGCGGACGCGGCCGTGCGGGCCGCGGTCGAGCAGCGGATCGAGGCCGAGTCGCTGCCCGCCTTCCTCTCCGGGCGGCTCTACGACGACGGGGTGATCGACCCGCGCGACACCCGCACCGTGCTCGGTCTCTGCCTCTCCGCGGTCCACAACGCGCCAGTCGAGGGCGCCTGCGGCTACGGCGTCTTCCGGATGTAGGGATGGAGGGAGGAACCACGTGATCACCAACCTGCTGGTCGCCAACCGGGGCGAGATCGCGCGCCGGATCTTCCGCACCTGCCGCGAGCTCGGCATCGCCACCACCGCCGTGTACGCCGACCCCGACGCCGACGCCCCGCACGTCCGCGAGGCCGACACCGCCGTCCGGCTGCCCGGCGGCGCACCCGCCGACACCTACCTGAACGGCGCGCGGATCGTCGAGGCCGCGCTGGCCGCCGGCGCCGACGCCGTCCACCCGGGCTACGGCTTCCTCTCCGAGGACGCCGGCTTCGCCCGTGCCGTCCGGGCGGCCGGGCTGCGCTGGGTCGGCCCGCAGCCGGAGGCGATCGAGGCGATGGGCTCCAAGACCGCCGCCAAACGCCTGCTGGCCGCCGCCGGGGTGCCCGTCCTCGACGCGCTCGACGCGCCCACCGAGGCCGACCTGCCGCTGCTGGTCAAGGCGGCGGCCGGCGGCGGCGGGCGCGGCATGCGGGTGGTGCGCACCCTCACCGAGCTGCCGGCCGCACTCGCCGCCGCCCGCGCCGAGGCCGCCGGGGCCTTCGGCTCCGACGAGGTGTTCTGCGAGCGCTACCTGCCCGCCGGCCGGCACGTCGAGGTGCAGCTGCTCGCAGACGCGCACGGCACCGTCTGGGCGGTCGGCGACCGGGACTGCTCGCTCCAGCGCCGCCACCAGAAGGTCGTCGAGGAGGCCCCCGCACCCGGGCTCGGCCCGGCGGTCCGCGCGGCCCTGCACGAGGCCGCGGTGACCGCCGCCGAGGCGATCGGCTACACCGGTGCCGGAACGGCCGAGTTCCTGCTCACGGCGGACGGCCGGTGCTGGTTCCTGGAGATGAACACCCGCCTCCAGGTCGAGCACCCGGTCACCGAGGCGGTCACCGGCCTCGACCTGGTCGCCCTCCAGCTCGCCGTCGCAGAGGGACGGCCCCTGCCCGGTCCCGCCGCCCCGCCGCCGGCCGGCCACGCGATCGAGGCCCGGCTCTACGCCGAGGACCCGGCGCACGACTGGCGGCCCGCCACCGGCACCCTGCACCGACTCGAACTCACCGTCGATCACCAGGAGTTCACCGGCAGGGGAGTGCGCCTGGACTCCGGGGTCGGGGGCGGCACCGAGATCACCCCGCACTACGACGCGATGCTCGCCAAGGTGATCGCCTGGGCGCCTACCCGGGAGGCCGCCGCGCGCCGGCTGGCGGACGCGCTCGCCCGCGCCCGGATCCACGGGCCCGCCACCGACCGGGAGCTGCTGGTCGGTGCGCTGCGTCACCCGGCGTTCCTGGCCGGACGGCTGCACACCGGCTTCCTGGCCGAACACGCCGACGCCCTGACCGCCCCGCCGGACGCCCGGCGGACGGCGCGGGCCGCCCTGGCCGCCGCCCTCGCCGACGCCGCCGGACGCCGCACCGCGCTGCCCTCGGGCTGGCGCAACCTGCCCTCCCAGCCGCAGCTCAAGCGCTACCGCACGGACGACGGCGCCGAGCTGGAGGTCCGCTACCGGCTCACCCGCACCGGTCTGCGGGCCGAGGGCCACCCGGGCGTCGGCCTGGTCGAGGCCGCGCCCGGCCTGGTCGTGCTGTGCGAGGACGGGCTGCGCCGCGCCTACCGCGTCGCCCGCTACGGGGACCGGGTGCACGTCGACTCCCCGCTCGGCGCCACCGCGCTCACCGCCCTGCCGCGCTTCCCCGAGGCCCGGGTGCGCACCGACCCCGGCGCGCTGCTCGCCCCGATGCCGGGCACCGTCGTCCGGGTCACCGCCGCCGTCGGCGACGCCGTCACCGCCGGGCGGCCGCTGCTGGTGCTGGAGGCGATGAAGATGGAGCACCGGATCACCGCCCCGGCCGACGGGATCCTCGTCGAACTCCGCGCCGTGCCGGGCGAGCAGGTCGAGACCGGAGCCGTGCTCGCCGTCGTGAAGTCCCCCGAAGAGGTCTGAGGAAGGACCGCGCATGTCCGCCATCGGCAGCCAGCTCCTCGAAACCCCCGAACGCCGCGCCCTGCGTTCCGCCGTCGCCGGCCTCGGCGCCCGCTACGGCTCCGCCTACTACCTCGCCCGCGCCCGGGAGCACCGGCCCGCCGACGAGCTCTGGGCCGAGGCCGGCAAGGCCGGCTACCTCGGCGTCAATCTCCCCGCCGAGTACGGCGGGGGCGGCGGCGGGATCGCCGACCTCGCGATCGTGCTGGAGGAACTCGGCACCGCCGGCTGCCCGTTGCTGCTGCTGATCGTCTCCCCGGCGATCTGCGGCACCGTGATCGCCCGCTACGGCACCGAGGAGCAGAAGCGCCACTGGCTGCCCGGCCTCGCCGACGGCAGCCGCAGGATGGCCTTCGGCATCACCGAGCCGGACGCCGGCTCCAACTCCCACCGGATCTCCACCGTCGCCCGCCGCGACGGCGGTGACTGGCTGCTGACCGGCCGCAAGGTGTTCGTCTCCGGCATCGACCACTGCGACGCCGTGCTGTTCGTCGCCCGCACCGAGGACGCCCGCACCGGGCGGCTGAAACCCGCGCTGTTCGTCGTACCGCGCGACACGCCCGGCTTCGAGTACCGTCCGATCCCGATGGAACTCGTCGCCCCCGAACGACAGTTCCAGGTCTTCCTGGACGACGTCCGGCTGCCCGCCTCGGCACTGGTCGGCGACGAGGACGCCGGACTGCTCCAGTTGTTCGCCGGCCTCAACCCCGAGCGGATCATGACCGCCGCGTTCTCCCTCGGCCTCGCCCGCCAGGCGCTCGGCAAGGCCGTCGAGTACGCGCGCACCCGCACCGTCTGGTCCGCGCCGATCGGCGCCCACCAGGGCATCGCGCACCCGCTCGCCCGGTGCGCGGTGGAGGTCGAACTCGCCCGGCTGATGACCCAGAAGGCCGCGCTGCTGTACGACGCGGGCGAGGACGCGGCGGCCGGCGAGGCCGCCAACATGGCCAAGTACGCGGCCGGCGAGGCCGCCGCCGGGACCGTCGACCAGGCGGTGCAGACCCTGGGCGGCAACGGCCTCACCCAGGAGTACGGGCTCGCCGCGCTGCTCACCGCCACCCGGGTCGGCCGGGTCGCCCCGGTGAGCCGGGAGATGGTCCTCAACTACGTGGCCCAGCACACCCTCGGCCTGCCGAAGTCCTACTGACGGGCGGACCGGCGCGCGGGCGCCGGCGGACGGCCTCGGCGACGGCCCGCGCAGCGCCTCGAACGGATCGTCGCATCATCGTTCTGATATCTGACCGGACCCCCCGGGCGGGTACCCCGCCGACCCTTCCCGACCTCGACATTCGCCGTTCCGCGCCACCCCTGCGCCCCGCGCGCTCCGCCAAACGTCCGTCACTGGGGCGCACCGGGCGCCCACTGTCCGTATGCTCCTGTCCCGCACGCCGCACGGCCGGTCGCCCACGACCTCCAGCCGGCCGTACCGCCCCGCGCCAACTACCGCACAGGAGGCACGCCTTGGTGTTCCACAGCGAGTTCCCGGACGTCGGCATCGTCGACCTCGCCCTGCACGACGCCGTGCTCGGCGAGGCCGAGCGCCACGGCGACCGGCCCGCTCTCATCGACGGGATCACCGGCGAGACCGTCAGCTACGCGCAACTCGCCCACGCCGTACGGCGGGTGGCCGCCGGACTCGCCGAAGCGGGGGTCCGCCAGGGCGATGTGGTGGCCCTGCTCAGCCCCAACAGCATCCGCTACCCGATGGCCTTCTTCGGCGCCACCCGGGCCGGAGCCACCGTCACCCCCGTCTCCTCGCTCACCACCCCCGGCGACCTCGCCGGCCAGCTCTCCGACAGCGGTGCCCGCTGGCTGATCACCGTCTCACCCTTCCTGCCCACCGCCCGGGCCGCCGCCGACAAGCTCGCCGCCGAGGGCCGCCCGCTGGCCGGCACGATCGTCCTGGACGGCGCCGAGGGCCACCTCTCGCTCGCCGACCTGCTCGCCTCCACCGGCCCCGAGCCCGAGATCACCCTCGACCCGGCCGAGGCCGTGGCCGTCCTGCCCTACTCCAGCGGCACCACCGGCCTGCCCAAGGGCGTGATGCTCACCCACCGCTCGATCGCCACGAACCTCGCCCAGACCGACGCCGTCTTCCGCCCCGAGCCCGGCGAGCGGCTGCTCGCCGTGCTGCCGTTCTTCCACATCTACGGCCTCGCCGCCCTGCTCCACCAGCCGCTGCGCTGCGGCGCCACCGTCGTCGTACTGCCCCGCTTCGACCTCGAACAGTTCTGCCGCACCGTCCAGGACCAGCGCGTGCAGTCCGTGCTCGCCGCCCCGCCGATCGTCCTCGCCCTCGCCAAGCACCCGGTCGTCGAGCAGTACGACCTCTCCTCGGTGGAGTACCTGCTGTGCGCCGCCGCCCCGCTGGACGGCGAGCTCGCCGAGGCCTGCGCCCGCCGCCTCGGCCTGACGCACATCCTCCAGGGCTACGGCATGACCGAGCTCTCCCCGGTCTGCCACGTGATGGACCCGAGGGACCCGGACCCCTCCCCGGGCTCGGTGGGCCGGATGGTGCCCTCCACCGAGCTGCGGGTCACCGCGCTCGACGGCACCGGCGCCGACCTCGGCACCGGCGAGTGCGGCGAGCTGCTGATCCGCGGCCCGCAGGTGATGAAGGGCTACTTCGGGCGCCCCTCCGACACCGCCGCCACGGTCGACGCCGAGGGCTGGCTGCACACCGGCGACATCGGCTTCGTCGACGAGCGCGGCTACCTGCACATCGTCGACCGGGTCAAGGAGCTGATCAAGTACAAGGGCTACCAGGTCGCCCCCGCCGAACTGGAGGCCCTGCTGCTCAGCCACCCGCAGATCGCCGACGCCGCCGTGATCGGGGTGTGCGACGCCGAGGGCACCGAATGCCCCAAGGCCTTCGTGGTCCGGGCCCCCGGCAGCGCGCTCACCGAACAAGAGGTCGCCGCGTTCGTGGCCGGCCAGGTCGCGCCGTACAAGAAGGTGCGCGCGGTGGAGTTCCTGGACGCCGTGCCGAAGTCCCCGGCCGGCAAGATCCTCCGCCGCGAGCTGCGCGAGCGCGAGGCCGCCGCCGCCCGCTGAACCGGCCGCCCGCCGTCCACGGTGCGGCCGTCCCCGACCGGCCGCACCGCCCCCACCGCCGTCTGCGAGGATCGACCAGCCGCCAGCCCCCACGGACAGGACCGCCGCCGCAGATGAGCACCCACCCGGCCGCCCGCACCCCCCAGCAGGAACGCAGCCGCGCCACCCGGGCCCGGCTGCTGGCGGCGGCCGTCGACTGCCTCGCGGAGCTGGGCTGGAACGGCTCCACCGTCGCCGTCGTCGCCGAACGGGCCGGCGTCTCCCGGGGCGCCGCCCAGCACCACTTCCCGACCCGCGAGGACTTCTTCACCGCGGCCGTCGAGCACGTCGCCGCCGAGCGGCTGGCCGCCGTCCGGGCGGACGCCGGCACGCTGCCGCAGGCCGGCCCCGCCCGCACCGAGGCCGTCGTCGACATGATCGTCCGGCTCCACACCGGCCCGCTGTTCCGCGCCGCCCTCCACCTGTGGGTCGCCGCCGCCACCGAGGAGCCGCTGCGCGAGCGGATCATCGGACTGGAGAGCCGGGTCGGCCGCGAGGCGCACCGCGCCGCCGTCGAGTTCCTCGGCGCCGACGAGACCCGCCCGGGCGTGCGCGAAACCGTGCAGGCCACCCTCGACATGGCCCGCGGACTCGGCCTCGCCAACCTGCTCACCGACGACAGCGCCCGACGATCCGGGGTGATCCGGCAGTGGGCGGGCCTTCTGGAGAGTACGCTGCGGCCGGTAGGCCCATGACGCCCGTACACCTGGACGACCGGCGCCCCTCACCAAGGGGTCGCCGGGCGGCCGATGTCCGTGCAGTCTGGAGAAGAACCCCGGCCGCAGGGAACCACGAGGACCGCCCGGCCGGGCACGAGCCGAACCGGGGTACAGCCTGATCATGCGGAGAGACGAGTGGGACGCCACCAACGCCACCGGCCCCGGAGCCGGCGCCAGCCCCGCACGCCTGGACGGCCATCGCCTCGTCCCGCTCGCCACCGCCCTGCTCCAGGACGACGGGCTGATCCTGCACTGGAGTGAGGACGCCGAGGCCCTGCTCGGCTGGACCGCCGAGGAGGCCGTCGGCAACCACGCCGCCCGGCTGCTCACCGACGACAGCGACCGCCCCGAGACCCTCGAACTCTTCGACCGCATCCTCGGCGGCAAGGGCTGGTCCGGCGTCGTCCCGGTCCGCCACCGCGACGGCCACACCGTCGACCTGGAGTTCCGCACCTACCCGATCGCCGGCCCCGGCGGCACCCTGCTGCTGCTCGCCACCGCCTCCGACACCGCCGCCCTGCACCGGGTCGAGGCCGACCTCGCCGTCCTCGACGGCATCTTCGGCCAGTCCCCGATCGGCATGGCCGTCTACGACACCGAACTGCGCTACGTCCGGCTCAACGAGTCGCTGGCCCGGATGAACGGCCTGCCCGTCGCCGAGCACCTCGGCCGGCGGATCAGCAGCATCCTGCCCGGCATCAACAGCACCGAGATAGAACAGCTCATGAAGCAGGTGCTGGCCACCGGCCGGCCCGTGGTCGACGCCCGCTCGCACGGACGCGTCCCCGGCGACCCGCGCCGCGACCGCGCCTGGTCCGCCTCCTACTTCCGGCTGGAGGACTCCACCGGCCGGGTCTTCGGCGTCTGCTCCTCGATCATCGACGTCACCGAGCGCTTCCAGGCCGAGGCCCGCGCCGCCCGCGCCCAGGAACGCCTCGCCACCATCGCCGAGGCCACCGCCCGGATCGGCACCACCCTCGACCTCCAGCGCACCGCCGAGGAGCTGATCGAGGCGGTCGTCCCGCGGTTCGCCGACTTCGCCACCGTCGACCTGCTGGAAACCGTGCTGCGCGGCGCCGAACCCACCCCCGTTCCGGCCGACCGCCCCGTCCAGCTGCGCGCCCTCGCCGTCGGCGAGGCCTACGAGACCGGGCTCGCGCACGCCGTCGACGTCGTCGGCGAGGTCTCCGAGTACTCCCCGGAACGCAGCTACAACGAGTGTCTGCGCAGCGGCCGCCCGCTGCTGCGCTCCCACGTCGACGCCGAGGTGCTGCGCGGACTGGTCGCCACCCCCGACCGGGTCGCCCCCGGCCTCGCGGCCGGGATCCACTCCTATCTGATGCTGCCGGTCACCGCCCGGGGCATGGTCCTCGGCGGCGCCGAGTTCATCCGGATGCGCAACCCCGAGCCGTTCACCGCCGCCGACGTCGCGCTCGCCGAGGAACTCGTCGCCCGCACCGCCCTCGCCATCGACAACGCCCGGCTCTACCGGCGGGAGCGGGAGACCGCGCTCACCCTCCAGCGCAGCCTGCTGCCCCAGGAGATCCACCGCACCCTCGGCCTGGAGATCGCCTACCGCTACCTGCCCTCCAGCGTCACCAGCGAGGTCGGCGGCGACTGGTTCGACGTCGTGCCGCTCTCCTGCGGCCGGGTCGCACTGGTCGTCGGCGACGTCATGGGCCACGGCATCCGGGCCGCCGCCACCATGGGCCAGCTGCGCACCGTCGCCCGGACCCTGGCCACCCTCGACATGCCGCCCGAGCAGGTGCTCACCCGGCTCGACGAGACCGCCTCCGGGATCGGCGAGGGCCAGTTCGCCACCTGTATCTGCGCCGTCTACGACCCGCTGGAGCGCACCCTCCAGGTCGCTTCGGCCGGACACCTGCCACCCGTCTGGGTCGCCCCGGACGGCACGCCCCGCCGGGTCGAGATGCCGCCCGGCGTCCCGCTCGGCGTCGGCGGGGTGGCCTTCGAGTCGGTGGAGTTCGCCCTGCCGGAGGGCGGCATGGTCACCCTCTACACCGACGGCCTGGTCGAACGGCGCGGCCAGGACCTCGACGAGGGCATCGACCTGCTCGCCCGCACCCTGGCGGGCCGCGGCCGGACCCTGGAGGAGAGCTGCGACGCCGTCCTCGGCGCGCTGGTCAGCGGCGGCAGCGACGACGACATCGCGATGATCATGGCCCGGGTGCTGCCGCTGCCCGCCGACCGGGTCGCCACCCTGCCGCTCACCGGGGGCGGCCGGCTGCCCGGCAAGGCCCGCCGCTTCACCCGCGCCACCCTCGACGCCTGGGGCCTGGGCGCGCTCTCCGACTACGCCGAGCTGCTGGTCAGCGAGCTGGTCACGAACGCCCTGCTGCACGCCGACGCCCCGCGCCGGCTGCGGCTCTTCCGCGACCGGGTGCTCACCGTGGAGGTCTCCGACGCCGGCGGCCAGACGCCCCAGCTGCGCCCCTTCGCCGAACAGGACGAGGGCGGCCGGGGCATGTTCCTGGTCAATGAACTCGCCCAGCGCTGGGGCAGCCGGCTGACCAGGGACGGCAAGGTGGTCTGGGCGGAACTGGAGCTCCCCTTCGGCACCGTCTGACCGCCCGGGAGCCCTGCACACGACGGTTCCCCGCCCCCCCGCGAAGGGGGGGACGGGGGACCGCGGCGTTCTCCGCCGGATCAGGCGTTGGCCTTCTCGGGCGTGCGTTCCTGCTCCTGCGCCGACGGCTCCGACTGCTCCGGCTGCCCGGTCCCGGCGCCCCGCAGCAGCCGCCAGGCCAGCACCGCCGCGCCCAGCAGCAGTGCACCCGCCAGCATCCCGGCCACGTTCACGCCGTGTACGAACGCCTCCTTGGCGCTCGCCAGCAGCGGCCCGGCCAGCGCGTCCGGCAGCCCGTGCGCCGCCTCCACCGCGCCGCCCAGCGACTCGCCGGCCTGCTGGGCGGCGGCCGGGTCCGTCCCGGTCGGGACGGCCAGCCGGTCCACGTAGAGCGCGCCGACCACCGAGCCGACCAGGGCGATGCCGAGCGCGGTGCCCAGCTCGTACGCCGTCTCGGAGACCGCCGAGGCGGCGCCGGCCTTGTCGGCCGGAGCGGCGCCCAGCACCAGGTCCGCACCGAGCGTGTAGACCACGCCCTCGGCCGTGCCGACCAGCAGGAAGGCGGCGGCCAGCACCAGGTAGGTGGTGTCCTGCTGGATCCAGCCCAGCAGGCCGATCCCGACGCCCATCGCCAGCAGGCCGAGGGTGAGCGCCGCCCGGGCGCCGGTGCGGCGCACCAGCCGGGCGGTCAGCAGACCGCCGGCGATCGCGCCGGCGAAGGCCGGCAGCTCGGCCAGCCCGGCCTTCAGCGGCGGGTAGCCGCGGACCAGCTGGAGGTACTGCGAGGTCACGAAGACGATGCCGGAGAGCCCGATCAGTGCGATCAGCGAGGCCAGCACGGCGGCCGTGAAGCGCCGGTCGCCGAAGAGCCGGACGTCCAGCAGCGGCGTCTCCAGCCGCAGCTGGCGGCGGACGAAGACGACCAGCGCCAGCGCGCCCAGCACGCCCGCGACCGGCACGTCCCAGCGGGCGACGCCGTGCGCCGCGGCCTCCTTGATCGCGTAGACCACGCCGATCACCCCGGCGAGCGACAGCAGCACGCTCAGCACGTCCCAGCGGCCGGGCTCCGGGTCCTTGGACTCCGGCAGCAGCCAGGCGCCGAAGACCAGCAGCAGCACCAGCACCGGGATGTTCAGCAGGAACACCGAGCCCCACCAGAAGTGCTCCAGCAGCACCCCGCCGACGACCGGGCCGAGCGCGGCGCCGGCGGACGCGGCGGCGCCCCAGATGCCGATCGCGGTGGCCCGCTCGCGGTCGTCCGGGAAGAGTGTGCGGATCAGCGAGAGGGTGGAGGGCATGATGGTCGCTCCGGCCACGCCGAGCAGCACCCGGGCCAGGATCAGCCAGCCGGCGCCGGGCGCGTACGCGGCCATCAGGGAGGCGGCGCCGAACGCGGTGGCACCGACGAGCAGCAGCTTCTTGCGGCCGATCCGGTCGCTGAGCGAGCCCATCGAGACCAGCAGGCCGGCGAGCACGAAGGAGTAGGCGTCGCCGATCCACAGCAGCTGGGTGCCGCTGGGGCGCAGGGTCTCGCTGATCGAGGGGATCGCCAGGGACAGGACGGTCGCGTCGACGGCGACCAGGGTGACGGCCAGGACGAGGACGGCGAGGCCGGTCCAGCGCTGGCGGGGCTGGAGGTGGACGGTGCTGCTCATGGGTATCGGTGTCCGGTTTCCGGTCCGAGGTGCGGTGGATTGGGGGTGGTGGTCAGTGCGGTCGCGGGGTGCGCAGCGCGCCGCCGAGGAACAGCTCGGCGAGCGAGAAGGTGGCGTCGCGCGGGGCCAGCCGGCCGTCCTGGACGGCCCAGCCGATCCCGGCGAGCAGGTCGAAGAACGCCTCGCTGAGCCAGGCCGCGGAGAGCTCGATCCGGAAGACCCCCTGCTGCTGCCCGCGCAGGAAGAGCGCGTTCAGCCGGGCGATCTGGGCCTCCCAGAGGTCGTTGACCGCCTCGTCGTCGTAGAGCTGGCTCTCGCCGGTCAGGTAGGCGCAGAGCATGGCGTCCGGGACGATCTCGTCGATCAGCCGGCGCAGCGCGGCGTGCGCGTCGCCCTCGTCGACCCCGGCGGTGTCCAGCGCGGCGGCCAGGCGTTGCAGCGCGAGCATGCCGACCTCGCGGATCAGCGCGTCCCGGCCCGGGAAGAGCCGGTGCAGGGTGGCGCGGCTGATGCCCGCGGCGCGGGCGATCTCGTCGAGGTGGGCGGTCGGGCGGCGGGAGAGCACGCCGACGGCGGCTTCGAGCACGGAGTCACGATCGGTGGCCATGGAACGAGTGTACGTCGAATGAGACGTTGATGTCTCAGAATTAATCCGGCCGTCTCGTCCGAGGCGCGGCCGTACGGTGCCCGGACGACGAAGAACCGGGGACGGCGGGTGCCGTCCCCGGTTCTCGTTCCGGTCCGTCGTGGCCGGTCAGCTCTGGTTGTAGAAGCCGGTGTCGTCGAGCGGGCGGTCGATCACCATCACCTCGATGTCCGCCGGGGTGAGCAGGAACACCCGCCGGGCGATCCGCTCGATGCCGCCGCGGGTGCCGAAGATCAGACCGGAGGCGAAGTCGACCATGCGCTTGGCCTCGGCCTCCTCCATCTCGGTGAGGTCCATGACCACCGGGGTGCTCGCCCGGATGTGCTCGCCGACCGTGCGGGCCGCCTCGAATCCGGTCGGCCGCAGGGAGACGATCTTCGCCGGGGCGGGGGAGGACGGTACCGTCTCCTGATCGACCCACTCGTCCTCGTACACCGCGGCCGGGTAGCTCCCGGAGGGCATCAGCCACCCGTTGTGGTGCTCGTCGCGAAGTGCTCCCATGCCGCGCCTCCCTGCCTCTGTTCCGTACAGGTCCCCCGGTGCGCGTGCCCTTTTGACACGTCATCCACTCGTCGGAACTGTCCGAGTATCGCACTGATCACCGGTCTCGTGCCCGCTCGCGCCGTCCGTACGGGTCGCGCCGCGCCGGTGGCCGGGGCGGACCCGGGCACTGGAAGCGACGCAGGAGAGGGACGTACGGTTGCGCGCGTAGACGATATCGGTCGCGGCCGCCGTGCAATTGACCTTCTGTCAACAATGCGGGAACGATTTCACGCGGCACTGACAACTGCCCCGCCCGGCCGAGCGCATCGGCGTGTCCCGCGCCCGGCGTGCCGCCCGGGCGCCCGGCGCTCAGGCCTGGACCGCGCGCCGTCGGCGGAGGGCCGCCCGCACCACCGGGACCATGGCCAGGAAGCCGATCAGCCCGATCAGCCCGGCCGAGACCAGGAATCCCGTCGACCCGGGCTCGCGCGCGGTCGCGGCCGCCGCGACGTAGACCGCGGTCACCGGGACCACCCCGAGCGCGGTGGCGAGGATGAACGGCGGGAACCGGACCCCGGAGACGGCCGCGCCGTAGGTGGCCGCCTGGAACGGCAGTCCGGGCAGCAGGCGCAGCAGCAGGATGCTGCGGAAGCCCTGCTCGGTGAAGTGCCGGTCCATCGCCAGCAGCAGCCGTCCGCGCAGGAGGCGCCGCAGCGCGTCCCGGCCGAGCCGGCGGGCCAGCCAGAAGGCGATCGCCGCGCCGAGCGTGGTGCCCAGCACGGCCAGCGCGAGCCCCTGCTGCACGCCCAGCAGCAGCCCGGCGGCCGCGTTCAGGGCGGGCCGGGGGAAGAAGGCCACCGTGCCGAGCGCGTACACGGCGGTGAACAGCGGAACGCGCCAGTACCAGGGCGTCCCGTCGGACAGCCCGCCGTCGAGCAGCGCGGTCGGGCTCCACAGCAGCAGCGCGCCGCTCACCGCGGCGAGGATCGCCACCAGCAGGGCGAACCGGGGCCACGGCGAACGCGCCGGCCGGCCGTCCGCGGGGGGAGCGGGCGCGGGCGGGGAGGTCACGGGTTCGGGCACGGCCCGAGCCTAACCGGGGGCCCTCCCCGCCCGGCACACGGGTGC